>JANNAY010000098.1:0-6522 GCA_031384945.1 Deltaproteobacteria bacterium | reverse complement strand
CGTGCTCGGCCCGAACGCGCGGAACAGCTGGCCGAACACCAACGTCGAGAACGCCAGGTTCCGCGCCGTCGCCTCATCGCGGTTCCACAACGCCCAGACGAAGATGGCGAGCGAGCAGGCGGCGGTGACAACGCCGGTCAGCACGACGCTCGTCCACTCGCGACGCCCGAGAATGGGCTCATCGGTCCGTCGTGGCGGGTGAGAGAGCGCGTCTTTGCTCGGGGGGTCGGTCACGAGCGCGAGCGCCGGCATGCCGTCGGTGACGAGGTTGACCCAGAGGATCTGCAGCGCGGTCAGCGGCAGCGGCAGCCCGGCCGCCACGGCCACGAGCATGATCAACAGCTCGCCGACGTTGCCGCCGAGCAGATAGACGAGCGCCTTTCTGATGTTGTCGTGGACGCCGCGTCCTTCGCGGATGGCGGCGATGATGCTGGCGAAGTTGTCGTCGACGAGAACCATGTCGGCGGCTTCGCGGGTGACTTCGGTGCCGGTGACGCCCATGGCGACGCCGATGTGGGCTTCTTTGAGCGCGGGGGCATCGTTGACGCCGTCGCCGGTCATGGCGACGACGGCGCCGCGCGCCTTCCAGCGGCGCACGATGTCGATCTTGTCCTGTGGCGTGGCCCGGGCGTGCACGATGTCTGTGGCGTCTTCGCCCTCGAGCAAGATGCCCATCTCGAGCGCGATGGCGCGCGCCGTGTCGGGGTGGTCGCCGGTGATCATCACGGTGTGCACGCCCGCCGCGCGCGCGGCGGCCACCGCGGCGATGGCCTCGGGGCGCGGCGGATCGGCGAGGGCGATCAACCCAACCAGCTCGAGGTCGCGCTCGTCGCGCGACCGTCCGACGGCGACGGCGAGCACGCGGAGGCCGCGGCCAGCGAAGGTGGCGTTGGCTTCAGTGGCGCCGTCCGCGCCGCTGGTGCACAGCGGCAGCATCAGATCGACAGCGCCCTTCACGTAGAGAACGCCGTCGCTGCGCAGGACGCTCATGCGCTTGCGCTCGGCGTCGAACGGAAAGGTCTCGGTGCGAGGTCGCGTGCCTTCTATGTCAGCGCGCTTCAGCCCGTTCTTCGCTGCCTCGACGAGCAGGGCCACTTCGGTCGAGTCGCCAGTGCCGGTCTGCTCGTCGGCCGCGAGATCGGCGTCGGAGCAGGCCGCAGCGACGTCGATGGCGCGCGCGCGGTCGGCGCCCCATACCTCACGCACCGCCATCTTGCCGGTGGTGAGGGTGCCGGTCTTGTCGGTGCAGACCACGGTCGTGCAACCCAGCGTCTCAACGGCAGGCAAACGGCGAATCAACACCTTCTGTCGAACCATGCGTTTGACGCCGACGGCGAGGGCGATGGTCACGATGGCCGCGAGGCCCTCGGGCACGGCGGCGACGGCCAACGACACCGACAGCAGCAAGACCTCGGGCAATGGAATGCCGCGGAAGAAGCCGATGGCAGCGACGACGACGACGACGACGAGGCAGAGCACCAGCAGCGTGCGGCCGACGGTCTCCAAGCGCTTCTGCAGCGGTGTCGTCTCGTCGGCGGTGCCGCCGAGCAGCGTCGCGATCTTGCCAAGCTCGGTTGCCATCCCCGTCGACGTCACCAGCAGGCGACCGCTGCCGCCAGCGACGGCGGTGCCGGCGAACAGCTGCCCATGGCGCTCGGCGAGGGGTGCGTCGTTCGCGTCTTCGCCGACGCGCTTCTCGACGGCGACGCTCTCGCCGGTGAGCGCAGCCTCATTGACTGCCAGTCGGCTGGCCTCGATGAGGTCGCCATCGGCCGCGACGACATCGCCAGCGTCGAGCACGAGCACGTCGCCGACGACGACCTCGGCAGCGGCGACTTCGACAACCCGGCCGTCGCGCAGCGCGCGGGCGCGCGGTGCCGTCATCTTCTTCAAGGCGAGCACCGCCTTCTCGGCGCGGAACTCTTGCAAGAAGCCGACGCCGGCGTTCAGCACGAGGATCACGGCGACGGCGATGGCGTCGATGCGTTCGCCGGCGATGACGGAGACGACGGTCGCCGCGACCAGCAACCACACCATCGCGCCCTTGAACTGCGACGCGAAGATGTGGGCTGGTGAGCGGCCGGCCTCCTGCACGAGCTCGTTGCGGCCGCCCTGCAAGAGGCGCGACGCGTCCGTCGACGACAAGCCGACGACGCCGCCTGCGCCCGGGCCCGGGTGATCTTGCAGCTCCGCTGTCGCCGCCGCGGCCAGCTTCATGGCGTGCTCCCGTGCGCTCGTTGATGGCGACAACAGGGCGGGAGCTCTTGCTCAATCGCGCCGAGCGCCTGCTGTGCTTTGGCCAAGAAGTCGGTGCTGCTCTCAACGAAGTGGACGTGGCCGTGCCCGCGCCAAGCTGCGGCGATGCCCACGTCCATTTGTTGCGCGGCGGCGGCGCTCTCGAGGCGAACGGGGTTTGAGTGGTCGTAGTGGTCGGCCGACGGCGTCCGCAAATGAATCACAGCGGCGTAGCGCTCGAGCTGCTGCGCGCGGGTGGTGCCAAGCGCTTGGAAGAATTCGACCTCGGTGCCAGGCCAATACGCGAGGCCGTCGAGGGTGCCACGGTCGCAGAGTGCGACCGCGGTGGCTCCGTCGCTGGCGACGGCGCGCTCGATCTCTCGCTGCACGCTCGCGATGGCCCGCTGCGCCGACTCGACACCAGTGCGCGTCGCGACGCGGGGAAAGCCTCCGCCGAAGAGCATGGTCGCGACCTCCGGCAAAACGCGGACGTGGCTGCAGAAACGACGACGCGCCAGCTCCAGCACAGCGGTCTTGCCGGCGCCGGGACCACCCGTCACCGCGACCAGCCTGGTGAGATGCCGCTCGCTGTCGCAACGGCAGCCGGTGTTTTCGACCGGTGCGCTGCCGGCGACAATCGAATGGCTGCTGATGGCGTGCTCCAGAAGACAGGGCGTCGGCATTCGACGTCTGCAGTGCTCGTGCCGTCGGGTGCGGCCTTGGAAAGAATCGCCGGCGTCAGGGACCGAGCGCTTGCGCTCTTCGATCGAGCAACCGCGCTCGGTCTCTTCGTCAACCGCGTCCAGCGCTGCACGTCAGAGATGCCTGTGACCGTCTGAGCCGCGCACGCACCGTCGTGGGAAATGGATGCACGACACCGCGCATCGGGGCGAAACGCCTCTGCTTGTGGCCTTTGGCAATGCGTCCGGGGTTGGCGACGCGTTTCGATCGGCATCGCCAACGTCGCGACAGCGTGGGTTGAGCTAGAAGCGGACATGAACAGAGCCGTCGTCGTCATTGTCATCGCGGCCAGCGCCGTCCTCTGCTTTGCGCTCGGACGCGCGAGCGCCTCTGGTGATGACGAAGCAGAAGAGCGCGAAGCGGAAAGCCGGCGCATCACGCCCGCCGCGGCACCGCGCGCCACGCGCGTGGTGGTGACGCCTTCGTCGCGCCTCGGTCCTGCTGCTGCTGACGCGCCGACGACGCCGCCGCCGGTGCCTGCGGCTCCGGAGTGTCGTCAGGTCGGGCTCTTTGCGACCCGCTGCGCGCGCCACCTGCAAGAGCGCGAAGCCGAGCTCGCCGCCGTTGAGGCGCTGCGCATCGACCGCGAGGGCACGCCGATCCCTCCGAAGGCGACGACTGCGGCGATGGCTCCGCGCTTTGGGCCCAGCGCATTGACGACGTCGCTCCAGCAAGCATTCCAGCAGACCCGCGTGCCCGGCGACGTTGACGGCGTCGACTGCTCCGAGTTTCCTTGCATCGCCTTTGGACGCATCCGCGGGGCCGAAGATCAGATGGAACGGCTCGAAAAGGCCGAGTCGCTCGCTGTCTATCGACACGACATCTTGACGGTGTTGCTGTGGACGAGCTCCGACGAGCCCGCAAACACGGCCGCGCGCGAACGCGGTAACGACGACGCAGCCTTCGAGCAGTCGCTCTTCGCCGTCGCGCTGTACCCGACCACCGACCAGGCGCTGCTGGGCGACAACCTCGATCGGCGCATCCGCTCACGCACCTCCGAGCTCTGGAACACCATGGCTCCCTCGGATGAGACCGCCGCCCACTGACCTCGTTGTCACGCCGGGGTGCGTTGCGTGCATCGGCGACGGCATGCACAGCTCCGTCGTCTCTCTCCTCGTCGTGCTCTCGTCGCCCGCTGTCGCGCAAGCGCCCGATCGAGCGGGCGATGCAGCAAGACCGCCGCAGCAAATGGTCGACCGGCCAACGGGTGAAGGACGACGTCTCTTCGAGGCGCACTGCGTCGAGTGCCACGGCGAGCGCGCCGGCGGGAACGGTCCGCATCGCGTCTGGCTCCTCGCCCCGCCTGCCGACCTGACGTCTGAGCACGTTCAAAGCGAGATGACCGATGAGGGCTTGTTCGATGTCATCACCCATGGTGTGCGGCGCCACTCGATGCCGGCGTTCGTGGACGTCCTCACCGAAGACGAACGCTGGTTGCTCGTTCGCTACCTGCGCTCACTGTCGCCGACGACGTCGATCGCTGGCCATCACAGCGACGACCAAGAGGCCGGGCATGGCGATCACCACACGATGCAGATGGCGCGACCCGTTCCCTGGCCCCAGACGCGCGAAGCCTCGGGGACGGCGTGGCTGCCGGACAGCTCGCCGATGTTCGGGCTCATGCGCCACGAGGGCGATCTTCAGCTGATGGTGCACGGCAGCTTGTTCACCGGCCCCAACGTCCAAGGGACGTCGCGCGGGGAGGTGGAGTGGACGACGGTGGGCTGGGTGATGTCGATGCTCGCTGCGTCGACGCCCATCGGCTTCGTCAGCGCCCGAGCGATGTTCAGTCCGGAGCCGTTCACGCTTGGCGGCGATGGCTACGCCCTGTTGTTTCAAACCGGCGAGACCTTTGAGGGCAAGCCTTTGCGAGATCGACAGCATCCCCACGACCTCGTCATGGAGGCGGCGGTGCATTGGTTGTCACAACCGCTGCCGGGCGACCTGGGCTTCGAGGTCTACGGCGGACCCGTGGGCGAGCCGGCTCTTGGACCAGCGGCGTTCCCCCACCGCGTGTCGGCGATGTCGGATCCTCTTGCGCCCCTCGGTCACCACTGGCTCGACTCGACCCACATCGTCTTTGGCGTCGTCACTGCCGCCGTCACGAGCCCCGTCTTCAAGATCGAAGGTTCTTGGTTCAACGGCCACGAGCCCGATGAGAACCGGCTCGACCTCGACCTCGACGTCCCGGCGTCGTGGTCGATGCGTCTCTCGGTCAACCCGCAGCGAAATTTGAGCATGCAAGCCTCGTACGGCCATCTGGTCGGGCCCGAGGCCGACGCGCCGGACGAGCAGGTCGAGCGTGTGATCGCGTCGGTGGCGCACAATTTTCCGCTGGGTGAGCGCGGGAACTGGGCCTCGCTCATCGCGTTTGGACACAACAGGGCGTCGACGTCGTCGAGCGCCGTCCTCGCCGAGACCAACGTCGACTTCGACGGGCACAACGTCGTCTTCGGCCGCGCCGAGCTCGTCGGCAAAGAAGCCAGCGAGTTGGCTGTGCGCGGCCCGAACAAGGTCGTTGCGATTCCCTCTGCCGTCGCCGGCTACGAGTACGTCTTCGACCCCGCCTTCGAATTCGTTCCCGCCCTCGGCGTTCGCGCCTCCGCCGAAGCTCTCGTCGACGATGGCGCGGCTGCCGCCTACGGGACCCGTCTGCCCCTTGCCGGCATGGTCTACCTGCACCTGCGCGGAGCCCGGATGGACATGGGCGAGACACCGTGACCGGCGAAGTCACAGTCGGCCGTGCCTGAGAAGGACGTCGTGTTTTGCGGCATCCTCGGTTCATGCGCTGCACCACCCTCCTGTCGTTCGCTTGGCTCTTCGCGTCTTGCACCGCTCCCGGGTCGACGTCGAACGCCGAGGGCGAAGCAGACCCCGCAGGAGAAGGCGAGGCCGACGAAGGTGAAGGCGACGACGGCGAAGGCGAAGGCGTCGACGAATGCGACAGCACCGACGGCCTGCTGATCTACGAGCGCCGCATCGAGCCGCTGGTCTCTGGCGCGGTGCCGACGACGTGCAACCAGTGCCATCTCGAGGGCGTCGACCTCGCGCTCTACGTGCAAGACACGCCCTGTCAGACGATGGCGTGCATGATCAACCAGGGCGAGGTCACGCTCGATGACCCGCTCAGCAGCCCTCTCCTTGCCCGCATCTTGAACAGCGATCCGGCCTCGAACCTCATTGGTGACGAGGTCATTCAGTCCGAGCACGACGGCTTTCTCGAATGGATCCAGTGGAACGCCGACTGCTTCGAAGGCGTCTGCGGCGTCATCGACAACCCCTGCAACAGCGGCACCGGCAGCGCGCCTCCGCCCGACGTGTTGACCCCCATCGGCGGCTGTGACGAAGCCGCCCTCGTCGACTCTTTTGACCGCAAGGTCTTCTCTGCCCGCGGCCGGTGCTCGAGCTGCCATGCCGGCTATGGCACCAACGTCGTCGAAGGACCTGACGCACCCGACTGGATCTTCGGCACGAGCGACGCAGCCGCGGCCGCCGACGACGCGCGCTTCACCATGTTCAACATCATCGGTCGGGGTTTGCTGGACC
>JANNAY010000068.1:0-3691 GCA_031384945.1 Deltaproteobacteria bacterium | reverse complement strand
CGGCGTGGTGCCGAGTTGTTCGGCGGCGGCGCCAAAGACGACGCCGAGGCCGACGGTGGCTGTGTCGTCGACGATGGCGGGGTCGGTCCACACCAGCGAGCGCTCTTGCCGCACGACGCCCTCGAAGAAGCCGGCGTCGACCTCTTCGCCTTCGCCTTCGCCTTCTGCGACGAGGTCCACGCCGGCGTCGACGTCTGTGGCGACGACGGGGCAGCCGACGACGACGACAGCGACGACGACGACGACGACGGCGAGGCAGCGCATCTCAGCGGCGCCGACGACGCAGGCCCAGCAGGGCGAGCGAGACGATGGAGACGCTGGCGCCGTCGACGTTGCTGCAGCCGGTGCAGCCGCCCGCCGGCAGGGGATCCGGCGGCGTCGTGTCTTCGACGGTGAAGCCGGGGCCTTCGCCTTCTCCTTCTTCGCCTTCGCCTTCTTCGCCGTCGCCTTCTTCGCCTTCGCCTTCTTCGCCTTCGCCTTCTTCGCCTTCGCCTTCGCTCTGTGCGCCTTCGCCTTCACCCTCGCTGACAGCCGGGTGGAAGCGGTCGATGCGCGAGAGGCGCACCTCTTCGATGCGGCCGAAGAAGCTGCCGTTGCCGTCGGGACAGGCAGCGGTGTTGTGTCCGGGGCCGCCGATGACGAGGTCGCCGGCGACGGCGTCGAGGGTGGCCGGCGCGAAGGTCTGCGAATTCGTCTCGACGCCGTTGACCTGGGTGGCCAGCACGCCGGTGTCGGCGGAGTAGCTGAAGCCGATCGTCGACCAGGCGTTGGCGGGGATCGCCGCGTTAGAGAACAGGGCGCGCTCTTGGCCACCGGCCCTCACGCGCGCTTGAAAGCCGTTGCCCTCTTCGAAGACGAGCGAGAAGGCGCCGCTGCCGATGCCGCCCTTCTGCGCGAGCACGCGCCAGTTGTTGTTGCCGTCGCAGTCGACATCGGCCGATGGGTTGACCTTCATCTCGAGGGTGATGGCGTTGACGGCGTCGAGGCTGACGTCGTCGCCGACGCGCACGCGGGCGCCGGTGCCGTTGAAGGTCAGGGCCTTGCCGTCGGGTCCGTCGTTGCGCAGCGGAAACGCGGCGCCCTCGATGATGCCGGTGTTGAAGTAGCCCGAGGTGTCGGGGGTGCGGCTGCGGTCGAGGTTGCCCGCCTTGTTCACGCTCTCGTTCATCAACCAGACGCCGGCGTAGTTGCCGTCGAGGCCGTCGTCGAACACGATCTCTGTGTAGTTCGACGTGTTCGAACCAAAGAACGGCCACACGTCGCGGCCAGCGCTGACGGGCAACTGCGGAAACGTCAGCGGCCCCGGCGACGTGAAGAACAAGCGCACGGTCTGATCGGTGTCGGGATTCACCGCGCCGTCGATGTGGGCGATGCCCCAGTTGGTCGGATAGCCGAGCACCGAGATGGCGCCGCGGCGCGGGCCGCAACCCGCCGGATCATTCTCGCTGCGACACGGCACGGTGGTGGCCGCGAAGTTCAAGGCCTCGCCGTCGGGAAAGATCCACGGATACCCGCCGCGCAGGATCTCGTTGTCGTTGAACGGCGTGCCGTCGGCGGCCCGCAAGACGCGCTCGGCGAGGCGGTAGCGGCCGACGACGGCGGGGTCGTTGACCATGTGCGTGATGACCTTCGGCGCGCTCCACCCGCTGGTGCCGCAGGCGGTGGCGTTGGTGGCGTACATGACGACGTCGATTTCGCCGTTGTTGTTGGGGTGGCCCTGCCAGACCAGCAGCTTGCCGTCTTTGGTCACCGAGGGCTCGATGCCGCGCAGCTGGCCCCCCGTCGTCGTCGTGATGGGCGTGCGATCGCCGATCCAGGTGTGGCTGCGGTAGGCCGCGTCGGCGGTGCCGGGGTTGTCGACGACGACGTGCAACCGGCGAAAGCGCATGTTGTTCGGCTCGTTGGTGCCGAGCGGGGGCGCGCCGCAGGCGTTGGAGTCGAACACGACGAAGTCGTAGCAGGCGAACCCGCCGGCGCCGTCGCGGTCGCCGTTGCCGTTGCAGGCGTAGGGGGTGTCGGCGGCGGATTCTTCGCAGAGCGCGATGGCGTTCTCACAGCTCTCGGCGGGCTGGATGAGCACGGGCGGCGAGAACGCGTTGCCGACGTCGACGAAGGCGCCGGTGTTGACGACGTTCTCGGGGCGCAACACGCGCAGCGACCAGCCGTCGCCGCCGGCGACGACGAAGACGCGGCCGTCGAAGCTGACATTGTGGCCGTTGCCGCCCATCGGCGACGGCGCCGCCCCCGGTGAGGTCGCGGCGAGCGCGGGCACGACCAACAAGCACGAAGCGACAGCGGTGAACATGCGCATGATCACAGCGTCGCCCACTGCTCCGTTCCGGAATCAGGCATCGGGTGGACGCCGCGGCGTTCAGCCCGACGTCAGCCCGACGTCAGCGCCGCTGGAGCACCAGCGCGTCGACGGCCTCGTCGTACAGGTGGTGCAGCGACGGCGTCGGCACCCGCCCCCTGAAGAGCGCGCGCCCCTCATCGACCGCCGACACCAACGTCGCCGGCAACGTGCCCGTGCGGCGTGCTTCTTCACAAGCGGTCGCGTTGTACAGCGCGACGTCAGCGGCGACCGCGCGAGCGAAGCGCCGGGCCTTGTCGAGCTCGGCCGCCGGGTCTTTCGCGCTCACCGTCGACGACGACCGGCCTTTCGACGAGGCGAGCCGCGACAGCGCAGCGATGGCGAGCAGGGCAACGCAGACGCCAGCGGCGATCGTGGTCATGTCCACCGTTTGCCCCTGCATCGGTTCGTCAATCGGTTCGTCAGCAGTTGGCGGCGTGTTGCAGCAGGTGCTGGGCCTGCTTGAACTCGGTCTCGCCGAGCGCGCCGCCGGTCATCTGGTGAATCTGGTTGAGCACGGCCTGCGCCTTGCTGTTCTCGGGACGCAGCAGGCTGAAGCGGTGGATGGCCTGGCTCAGCTCAAGCGGCATCGAAGAAAGCGGCAGCTTGCCCTCGGCGCTGCCCGAGCCGGCGACGAGCGGCAGTCCGAGCTGGGCCAGCTGTTTGTTGATGCCCTGGGCGTCGACCTGGTCTTCGGGAAAGCCCTGCAGGTAGCTGGTCAGCCGACCGTGAATCTCGAGCCGCTGGCCCTCGGTCGGGGCCTCGCGCATCTGCCGCAACAGCACGTCAGAGACGACGCGCGTGCGCGACGTGTGGTCCCAGTCGGCGCGGCGGTAGCCCTGAATCGACGTTGTGCTCATGGCTTCTTCTTGGCGAAAGCGAGTTGGGCGAGCAGGCCGCCCGGCGCCTGACCGGCCGCCGGAGGCTTGCGTTGTTCGAAGGTCGCGGGCGCCAAGACCACCTGCGCAGCGTGGGCCTCGCTCTGCAGCTGCTGCAGCAACGCCGGCGTGACGCCAGCGCCCTCGAGCAGTGTTTGCAGCGCGTCGTTCCACCGCTCGGGCGGACCGAGGCCCACGATGAAGGCCTCGACGCTTGCCAGCAGCGGGCCTTCGAGCACGAAGTCTTTGTGCTGCTCGGCGATCGACCAGGCCACGAGGGGCACCAGCACGTCGCGCTGCGGCGGGGGCAGCTGGGTGACGCGTTCGATGAAAGCGAGGGCGCTGCTCACCGGCCGCCCGCCACGCTGGCGACGTGCTGCAGCAGCGACTTCGCCTGAGAGAGCTCGGCGTCGCTCATGAAGGCGCCGCAGGTGTCGCGGATGTGGCCCGCCATGCCGGCGAC
>JANNAY010000067.1:0-1864 GCA_031384945.1 Deltaproteobacteria bacterium | reverse complement strand
CAACGAGGGCGGCGACCTCGTCGATCTCGGCCTCGGTGGTGAAGCGGCCGAGGCCAAAGCGCAGCGAAGAGTGGGCGAGGTCGTCGCCGACGCCGAGGGCGCGCAAGACATACGAAGGCTCGAGCGACGCCGACGTGCACGCCGAACCCGACGACACGGCCACGCGCTTGTTGATGGCCATCAGCAGCGACTCGCCCTCGACGTAGGCGAACGAGATGTTGAGGTTGCCCGGCAGGCGGTGCTCGAGCGAGCCATTGACAACAGTGCGCGGCACGCCGTCTTGCAGCTTTTTCAACAAGCGATCACGCAGGGTCGACAGTCTCTTCATTTCGTCAGAGAGCTCGGCCTTTGCAATCTCACAGGCCTTGCCGAAGCCGACGATGCCGGGGACGTTCAGCGTGCCCGAGCGCAGCCCGCGCTCGTGTCCACCACCATCGATGATGGGCGCGAGGCGCACGCGCGGCTTGCGGCGCACGTAGAGCGCGCCCACACCCTTGGGGCCGTAGAGCTTGTGGGCGGTGAACGAGGCGAGGTCGACGCAGGCGCCTTCGACGTCGACGGGGACCTTGCCGGCGGCTTGCACGGCGTCGGTGTGCAAGAGCACGCCCTTCTCGCGGCACAGCTTGCCGATCTCGGCGATGGGGTTGACCGTGCCGATCTCGTTGTTGGCCCACATGATCGACACGAGAATCGTGTCGGGCTTCATCGCCTCGGCCACCTGCGCCGCCGTGACGATGCCGTCTTCGCCGGGCGTCAAATAGGTGACAGTGAATCCTTCAAGCTCGAGCGCGCGGCAAGAATCAATCACCGCCTTGTGCTCGATCTTCGAGGTGATGATGTGCTTGCCTTTGTCGGCGTAGAAGTGGGCGGCGCCCTTGATGGCGAGGTTGTTCGACTCGGTGGCGCCCGAGGTGAACACGATCTCTTTCGACGAACCGCCGATGAGCGACGCGATCTGCTCGCGGGCGATCTCGACGGCTTTCTCGGCGTCCCAGCCAAAGCTGTGGTTGCGCGAGGCGGCGTTGCCAAAGACCTTGGTGAAGAACGGCAACATCGTCTCGAGCACGCGCGGGTCCATCGGCGTCGTCGCGTGAGAGTCGAGGTAGATGGGTTCGGTCGTCGTCGTCATGGTCTTTTGGCCTTCAGCTCTGGCTCTGGGAGAGGGTCGGAAGTTTCTGCGTCTGCTCGACGAGGGCCGGCGCCGCGTCGTCGTGCGAGGTGCAGCCGCAGCAGCTGGCCGCGCCGGGCGTGTTCTCTTTCGCCGTCGTCGGGCAGGCGCCGCACTCTTCGAGGTAGGTGAGGCTCGACATCAGCTCGCGCTGCAGCTGCGACAGCCGGGCGATCTGCGCCGCGACGTCGTCGAGCTTCTGCAGAAACAGCCCGCGCACCTGGCCCATGGCCTCGCGCGGCACCTTCTCGCCGACGACGGTGGCGACCAGCCCTTGAATCTGCTCGAGGGTGAAGCCGAGCTCTTGCAGCTTGCCGATCCACTCGACGCGGGCCTTGGCGTCGCTGCCGTAGAGGCGAAAGCCGCCGCTGCTGCGGTCGGTGGGTGTCAGCAGCCCCAGCTCTTCGTAGAGCCGCAACGCGCGCTGCGTCTTGCCGGTGGCCTTGGCGAGGTCACCGATGCGCAGATCGCGCAGCTCAGACGTCGGCGACGTCGGAACCGGGCTGTCCTGAACAAGGGAGAGACTGCGCATGATCGATCGGCTTTCGGGCGGCGTGGTGGGAGACCCTCCACCTTGACGTAAAGGTGCGGGTTGTCTGTGTCACGCGCCCCCAGAACGGGGGGGGTGGGGCGCTTTGGCGGGGTGAGGCGTTTCAGTCGATTGTGAATGGCACCATCTGTGCTGTTTCTCAGGAT
>JANNAY010000006.1:0-7278 GCA_031384945.1 Deltaproteobacteria bacterium | reverse complement strand
TCGGCGATCTGCTCTACATCGGCGACATCTGCGTCGAGCTGCAACGGGCCACCGACGCCGGCTCGTTCGACGGCTCCAGCCACACCGCCGTCGTCCACAACGACATCAGCGACGAAGACGACCCGCGGGCGCGGTCGCTGGCGACGTTGTTGCGCGTCAGCGATCTCTGCCACACCGGCGGCGACGAGAGCTGGGCCGTCGAGACCATCCAGCTGGCCCGCGAGCTCGTTGAAGCCAACGTCGCCGTGCTCATCGAAGTGCACAGCGACGGCTAGCTCGAGACGCCGGTGATCTTGCAGCCCGAGAGCGGCGGCAAAAAGGGCAGCGCCCCCGTGATCTGGCCGGTGGTGCAAAAGGCCATCGACACACAGCAGTCACAGTTCACCACCGACCTCGCCGACTCCAACCTCGTCGACGTCGTCAAAGACGGCGACCCCCGCGCCGTCATGGCCGTCCCCGTCCTCGTGCAAGACGCCGGCGTCGGCGCTGTCCTCTTCTTCTCGCGCCCGCAGGCCGGTCCGGTCTTCACCGAGGCCGAGCTCGAGACGCTCAACGCGGTGGCCCGCCTCGTGGGCATGCGCCTCGAGCGCGCCCGCCGCCCCGCCGAGGTCACCAAGATCGGCGACGACACGGCGCTGCTGTCGGCGCAGGCGAAGCTGTCGGCGGCCGAAGAGCAGCTGACGGCCGAGCAACAAGAGGTCGCCGTGCTCACCGAGCGCGTGCACACCCTCGAGGGCGAGAACCTCAAGCTGCGCCAGCAGAGCGACATCGAGCGCCAGGGCGCGCAGAAGCAAAACGCCGAGCGCGAGCGCGAAGCCATCGCCAAGCTCGAGGCCACCCTCGCCGAGCAGAAGAAGCAGGCGCAGAAAGACGTCGCCCAGCTGCAGAAAGAGGCCGACAAGTTCAAGGCCGAGCTCGAGAAGCAAAAAGAGAGCAGCCGCGCCCTCGACGAAGACCGCCGCAGCCGCGCCACCGACGCCGAGAAGCAGAAGCAGCGCGCCAAAGACGCCGAAGACGCCCTCGAAGACGTCAAAGCCGACGCCGCCGCCGACGCCGCCGCCGCCGCCAACCGCGTCGCCGACCTCGAAGCCGAAGTCCGCGGCGCCCGCGAAGCCGAAGCTGCCCTCGCCGCGTCACTCGCCGCCAAAGCCGCCGCCGAACAAGAACGCATCGAGAACGAAGCTGGACAGCAGAGCGCCCTGCGCACCGCCCTGCGCCAGAGCGTGCTGCCGACCCTCGTCGACCACGTCGAGGCCGTCGCCGCTGGCGAAGCGACCACGACGCCGGCCCACGCGCGGCAGCTCACGGTGCTCTACCTTGCTCTCGCCGACTTCGACGTCTGGTGCGACCGCACGGCCAACGCCAACGCCGCCGGCGCCGACGAGGTCCGCATTCGCCTCGATCGTTTCTGCGCCGCCATCGCCGCCCGCGCCCCCGCCAACGGTGGACGCATCGATCAGGTCGTCGGCCACGCCCATTTGGTGGTCTTCGCCGCCGACCCGCAGAGCGTGCGCGCCGCCGTCCGCTGCGCCCTCGAGGTCTGCTCCATCATCGACGCCGAATCCGGGGGTGCCGTCGGCGAACCCGCCGTCGTCGCCGGCGTCCACACCGGCACCGCCGTCGCCGGCTTCTTCGGCGGCGAAGATGGCGTCAGCTACGTCGAAGCCGGCCTGCCCGTCGTCATCGCCCGCGGCGCCATCGAACAAGCGCCCCCCGGCAAAGACGGCACCCCCAGAGGCGTCGTCGTCAGCGACCCCGTCAGAGCCGTCGTCGCCGGCGACCCGGGCTTTCGCTGCACCCGCCTCGGCCAAACGTGGATCAAAGGCGCTGGCGCCCCGGTGCACCTCGCGCTCGTCGAGCTCGAAGAAGAGGGCGGCGCGTGAGCGAGAAGAAAGACGAGCTGCCGCGCCCGTTTGGCAGCTACTCGCTGCTCAAGCTGCTCGCCCGTGGCGGCATGGGTGAAATTTATCTCGCGCGCACCGCGGGCATCACCGGCTTCGAGAAGTACTACGCCGTCAAGAAGCTGCTGAAGAAGTTCACCCACGACAACGACGTCGGCGCCCGCTTCGTCGATGAAGCCAAGCTCGGCGCGCGGCTGCAGCACCCGAACATCGTGCAGGTCTACGACCTCGGACGTGTCAGCGACGAGCTGTACATGGCCACCGAATTCGTCGACGGCTTCGACCTGCGGCGCGTGCTGCGTTTCTGTCACGAGAAGAAGAAGCGCATCCCGCTCGACATCGCGCTCTTCATCGTGCGCGAGGTGCTGTCGGGGCTCGCCTACGCGCACCGCCAGGTCGACGCCGAGGGCCAGTCGATCAACCTGATTCACCGCGACATCTAGCCGCAAAACGTGCTGGTGAGCTTCGAAGGCGAAGTGAAGATCATCGACTTCGGTTTGGCGAAGTCGACGCAGCGCTCGCAAGAGACGCAGGCGAACGTGCTGCTCGGCAACTTCGGCTACATGAGCCCCGAGCAGGCGCGTGGACAAATCCTCGACGTCAGAACCGACGTCTACAGCTGCGGCATCGTCTTGTTCGAGCTCGTCACGGGCACCAAGCGCTTCGTTGAAGAGAACCCGCTCAAGCTGCTCGAGATGGTCGCGCGGCCAACGCCGATCATGCCCTCTGATCGCGTGCCGTCGGCGCCCAAGGCCGTCGACAAGATCTACGCGCGCGCCACCTCGCAAGACAAAGAGCAGCGCTACACCAGCGCCGAAGCCTTTCGCGATGACGTCACCACCGCCCTGCACCGCCTCAACCCGCGGGCGTCGCGCGAGAACCTCGCGCAATTTCTCAACCACCTGTTTCTCGGTGGGCAGGCGCCGCCCAGCGTCGACAACGACGTCTTGAACAAGTCCGTGGTGTTGGCCGCGCGCGACCTGCACATGAGCAGCGAGTCGCTCGGCAGCGGCAACGCCGCCGACGATTTGAAGAACCGCTCGCTGGGCCAGAACTTCGGCGAAGACGCCCCGCAGACGGCGTCGCATCCGCTCTTGCGCTCGGCCCGCGTCGGCGACGTCTTGAGCCACGACGTGATCACCGGCGAGCCGCCGCTGACGACGGCGCCGGCGATGGCCGCGTCGGCGGCGTTGTCGTCGACGCCATCGTCGCCGTCGATGAAGGCGCCGCTGGTGACGGCGCCGCCGCCTGCTGCGCTCCCGGGCCGCTCGGGGCCGGCCGCCGATCCGCAGACGCTGTTGACAGACCCACAGGCGCAGCTGCTCGAGGTCGACGACGTCCTGCCCCTCGACGAGATGCCGCTGCAAGAGGCCCTCGACGAAGGCTCACTCGAAGGCGCCCCCAGCCTCGGCGAAGGCGACCTCGACTCCGCCTTCGAAAACCTCGGCCTGACGGCGCAGATCAGGAACGAGGTGCGCACCAACGAGCAGCCCTCGAGCTCTCAAGACGGCGCCGTCCTCTCCGCCGACGACGACGCCCAGCAAGGTCCCACGCGCGTCTACGACTCGCCGTCGTGGCCCGCTGGCGGCCAGAGCGGCCAGAGCGCCCAGTCCGACGACGACGCGGCCCGCGACGAGGTGCAGCGGCAGCTCGAGCAGCAGGCGCAGGCCGAGGTGCAGCGCCAGCTCGAGCAGCAGGCCGCCGAGGCCGAGGTGCAGCGCCAGCTCGAGGCGCAGATGCAGGCGCAGATGCAGGTGCAGATGCAGATGCAGGCGCAGCTGCAAGCGCAGTTGCAGGCGCAGGCGGCTGACCACGCGCGCCAGCAAGAGCTCACGCGCCAGGCCGAGCAGCAGCGTCAGGCGGCGTTGCAGGCGCAGATGGCCGAGCAGGCGCGGGCGCAGGCGACGCAGCGCCAGGCGGACCAGCTGGCGCGCCAACAAGAGCTGCAGCAGCAGCTGATGGACTCGCAGGCAGCGCAGGCAGCGCCACCGCCGCAGCGCCCTGAGCAGAGGGCGCCGCCAACGCTGCCGCAGGGGCCGACGCCTTCGCGCCGCATCCAGGGGCTGAACCAGGGCACCTCGACCGAGACCGCGATGCCGGCGGTCAACATCGCGCCGCCGACGCCGACGCCGACGCCCCCTGAGCAGCGGGCGGCACCGACGCGCACGCCGTCGATGGCGATGAAGAAGCCGCCGTCGTCGCCGCCGATGCAGGCCGACAACCCGCCATCGATCGTCATCTCTGCCGACCTCGAGTCCGAGGTCATCGAGGCGAACGAATCGACGACGATGCGCAACCCGCGCGCCAGCCGCGCCCCCAAAGACGACGGCAGCGGCGGCTTCAACGAAGGCGGCGCCCACGAGTCCTTGATCATCGACTTCGGCTCGGGCGAGCAGGGATCGTCTGACGAAGAGCTCCCCGTCGTCGAGGGCACGACGCCGCCGATTCGTCCCGCGGCGCGTCCGATGGGCAAGCCCGTCGCTCCCGTCGTCGCTGCTGCGCCAGCCCCGCGTCCGCGCAAGGCCAGCGATGAAGGCCCGCCGTCGACGATGCCGCCTCCGACCCGGCGCCGTTAGTTCGTTCGCTGGCAAGCGGCGGTGCCCGCGCCGCAGAGCCCCCCATGGCGACGACGTCGTTCCGCGATGTGGGCTCAGCCGGGTTTGGCGAGGCCGGCGAGGAGCTCGTCGACGGCGGCGAAGTCGAGCTTCTTCTTCTTCACCGGCGCGGGCATCTCTGACGCACCCGCCGCCGCGCGCGCCTGCGTCGTCGACGCCGCCTCATTGGCCGCGTTGAGCGTGACACCGAGGTTGTCGCCGACCTTCTTCATCATGGCGAAGTCGACCTCTTGCTGGCGGGCCAAGAAGGCCTCGAAGAGGGCGTTGTCGCCGAGGGTGTTGATGACGCGCGGGATGCCGGCCGAGGCGTTGTGGATGACGTCGATGGCCTCGGGCTTGAACAACATGCGGCCGGCGCCGGCGAGGCGCAGGCGGTGCTTGACGTAGGCCTCGGTGGCGTCGCGGTCGAAGGACTTGAGGTGCACGCGGATGGCGACGCGCTGGGCCAGCGGCGGGTCGAGCAAGAGGTTCTGCTCGATCTCGGGCAAGCCGAAGAACACGAAGGTGACGAGCTTGCGCTCGGGCACCTCGAGGTTCAGCAGGCCGCGAAACTCCTCCATGATCTCGCGGGTCGAGAGCATCTGCGCTTCGTCGATCAAGACGACGGCTTTTTTGCCCTGCTCATAAATCTGCACGAGGCGTTGATACAATTGACCGAGCAGCGCCAGCTTTTCATGTGCAGGGTCTTGCACGCCAAGTTGCAGGGCAATGCGCCGCAACAACCAGCTGGCCGTGATGCCCGAATGAATGATGACCAAGAGCGCCGCTTCGTAGCGGTCGTCGGGCAGCGCATCGAGCATGCGGCGGGCGAGCGTGGTCTTGCCCGCGCCGATGTTGCCGACGAGCAGGGCCAAACCCTTCATCGAATCGACGGCGTAGGTCAGCCGGGTCAGCGCCTCGGCGTGCTGCGAAGAGTTGTAGTAAAAACGGCTAACCGGAGCGTTTGAAAACGGCTCTTGTGTCATTCCGAAGTAGTCGACGTAGTTCATGTTTTTGGATCAAACGTAGTCGATGTTCTTCGGACGACCTGGTCCAGCAGCAGCGGGGCCAGCGGAGGAAGCTTTGTGAGCGCCGTTACCGTTGACCCCGTTGGTTTTTTTTGGGGCGAGCTCCGGCACGTCGACGTCGCCGTGGATCTTGGTCAGCGCCGCCACGCGGCGCGCGAGGTCGGGCGCTGTGCCGCCCAGCTGCTGTGAGCGCTTGAGGCAGACGAGCGCTTCTTTGCCTGACTTCTTGTTCTCATCGAGGATCACGCCGCGCTGGTACTCGGCAGCGGCGCGCTGCTCGCGGCTGGCGGTGACCGAGAAGTAGGCTTTTTCGAGGGCGGCCAGGGCGTCGTCGACGCGGCCTTGATCGAGGCGCACGAGGCCGACGAGAAACCACGAGTCGGCGCTCTTGGTCGGCGCCCGCGACGAGATCTCGAACTCGGCGACGGCGTCGTCGAGCAGCCCCATCTCACGGTAGGCGATGCCGAGGTCGTAGTGGGTGACGGCGTCGTCTTCGGGGACGGTCTCGGCGATGCCCTTCTTGAACTGCGAGAGCACTTCTTCGATCGAGACCTGGTTCGGCTCGGCCTGCACGGCCACTGGCGAGAGCGCGGCCATGTCGTCGAGCTCTTTGCCGACGTCGTCGATGAGCTTCTGCTCCCACGGCGCGGGCGGCTCGGGCTCGCCGTTCTCTTTGGCGGCGACGCGCGCGAGCATGTGCTGCACGCGCAGCGAGTCTTCGACCTCTTCGAGAATGGGCTCAAGAATTTCGCGCGCTTCGTCGAGCAGCTCTTGCTGGATGAAGAACTCGGCCTCGGCCAGCTCGTCGGGAAAGAACGTGTTGGCCGGGTCGTCTTCGAAGCCGCGCTGAACGGCGAACAAGTTGCGCGACTGCGACGGCAGGTCGAGGCCGGCGTCGTCGAGGTCGGCGATGGGCGCGCCCCCTGCTGAGATCAGCGGGTTCGACACACCCGGCGGTGGCATCTCGATGATGGCGTCGGCGTCCATCGACGCCAGCGACGGGATCGAGGCCAATGACGATTTCGAAGGGGGCGCATCGAACTGCCCGGTGGGCAGCGAGGCCAGGGCGCCGGTGTCGCCGAGCTCGTCGTCGAGGGCGAACGACGGCGGCGGCGCCAGCGGCGGCTTCTGCGCCAGCATGGCTTTGACGTCGTCGGGCAGGTCGAATTCGTCGGGGTTGAATTCGCCGGTGGCGGTCTCGGGCGCCTTGCCAAATGAGCCCGTGCCCGGACGCGCCCTCGCATCAGGCGCCGGCGAGGCAAAGGCGGCGGCGGGGATGGCGTCGGCGACGGCGTCAAAGGCCTCGGCGGCCGGGTTCGGCGCTGCTCGTCGATCGGGCGGCTGCTGCTTGCGCTCGCCGGTCTCGACGTTGTCGTCGTCAAACGCGTCGGGTGCTGGGGCGGGAGCGCGGTTCATCGCCTCCATGCCGTAGGCGATGGTGCGTTCGCCGCTGAAGTCGTCGTCGCCGCCGCTGTCGAATTCGGCGGGGAGGGCGTCGACGGGGCCGCCTTCAGCGGAGGCTTGCTCGACGAACTTTTGCAGCTCGCCCATCTCGTCGGCCGAGAGAGACATCATGTCGTCGGCGTCGAGGGTGGCGGGCGCGCGCGCGGGCAGCGCCTCTTGCACGGCGGCGGCGGCAAGGGCGTCGATCTCGCCGTCGTCGAAGCCGCTGTTGCTGTTGGGCACCGGCGGCATCTGCCCAAACGCAGAGGGGGCGGTCGCGTCAGCAAAAGCAGGGGCCGGCGCGCGCACATC
>JANNAY010001643.1:0-2349 GCA_031384945.1 Deltaproteobacteria bacterium | reverse complement strand
CCCGTCGCCGACACGGCCTTTGCCGCCGTCGGCAACGAGCACATCCTCGCCCGGCGCCTCGCAGGACGTCCCTTCACCTGCTGGCCCTTCGGCACGCCGACGCGGTTCGGAAACGCAACTGTGTCCCTGCACCCCGCGGGGCACATCCTCGGCTCGGCGCAGGTGCGTGTCGTCGTCGACAAGCAGGTGTGGGTCGTCTCCGGCGACTTCAAGCGCGCCCCCGATCCGACGTGTCCGCCCTTCGAGGTCGTTCCGTGCGACACGTTCATCACTGAGTCGACCTTCGGCCTGCCGCTCTACCGCTGGCCCGAGACCCGCGTCGTGGTCGACGAGGTGCTGGGCTGGTGGAAGAAGTGCCTGCACGACGGCCTCGTCCCCGTCTTGTTTTGCTACGCCCTCGGCAAGGCGCAGCGGCTGCTGAAAGAGCTCGCGGCCCGCGCCACCGACGTCGACCCGCTGCCCGGTGGCTTCGTCTTGCATGGCGCGCTCGAGAAGCTCACGCAGGCCTACCGCGACAGCGGCGTGACGCTGCCGTCGACGTCGACGGTGGCCGCAGCCGTCGAGCAAAAAACACTGCGCCGCTCTCTCGTGCTGGCACCGCCCAGCGCCGCCGGCACACCGTGGATGAAGCGCTTCGATCCGTCGTCGACGGCGCTGGCGTCGGGGTGGATGCGGCTGCGCGGCGCCCGCCGCCGTCGTTCGCTCGATCGCGGCTTCATCTTGAGCGACCACGCCGACTGGCCCGCCCTCGTCGACACCATCGCTGCGACCGGGGCTTCGCGCGTGCTCGTCACCCACGGCTCGCAGGCGGCGATGGTGCGCTACCTGAAAGAGGTGAAGGGTCTCGATGCCGCGTCGCTCGCCACCCCGTTCGCCGGCGAAGGCGGCGCTGAGGTCGACGACGACAACGCCGGCGCCGCCGCCTCGGTCGAAGCCTTCAACGTGGACGCGACGTGAAGCGGTTCGCCCACCTCTACCAGGAGCTCGACGAGAGCAACAAAACGTCGTCGAAGAAGTCGGCGCTCATTGAGTACTTCAAATCTGTACCGCCCGAAGACGCGGCCTGGGCCACTGCCTTCTTGATCGGCGATCGGCCGAAGCGCGCGGTCCCGGTCGCGCTGCTCATCGACGCGGTGTGTCGACGGGCGAACATCCCGGTGTGGCTGTTCGACGAATGCCGCGAGCAGGTGGGCGACAACTCCGAGGCCATGGCGCTGCTGCTGCCCGATGACGGTGAAAAGGCCACAGTCCCGCAGCTCTCAACGCTGATTGAGACGCGCCTGCTCCCGCTGAAGGCGCTCGAGAAAGCGCAGGGCAAACAGGCCGTCGTCGACGTCGTCATCGCGACCTGGGACGAGCTCGGGCCCCTCGAGCGGTTCGTGTGGAACAAGCTGCTGGGCGGCGCCTTTCGCGTCGGCGTCGCCAAGGCCCTGGTGATTCAAGCGTTGGCCGCGCTCGCCTCAGAAGGGGGCGCCGACGTCGACAATGCCGTGGTCGCCGCGCGGCTCACCGGCGGCTTCGACAAGACCGCGGCGGGCTTTCTCGCCCTGACGGCCAAAGACGAGTCGGCGACGAAGGATCCGGCGCGGCCGTATCCGTTTTTTCTCGCGTCGCCGATCCCCGGCGCGCACCCGTCTGACCTCGGCGCGCCGTCTGACTTTCTCGTCGAGCAGAAGTGGGACGGCATCCGCTCACAGCTCGTTGTGCGCGAGAAAGACGGCATCAAGCGCACGTGGCTCTGGTCGCGCGGCGAAGAAGAGATCAGCGCCGCCTTTCCCGACATCGTCGCCGCTGCCGAGGGCGTCCCCGCCGGCTCCGTCGTCGACGGCGAGCTCTTGGCCTGGGACGACGCGAGCGCGATGGGCGTGCGCACGTTCAACGATCTGCAGCAGCGCTTGAACCGCAAGAAGCCGACGCAGAAGCAGCTCGAAGAGACCCGCTGCCGCATTCTTGCGTACGACCTGCTCGAAGAAGGCGGCGTCGACCTGCGCCCGCTGCCCCTGCGCGAACGTCGTCGTCGCCTCGAGATCTTCGCCGCCGCCAACGGCTTGCTCGTCTCGCCCGAGGTGCGCGCGACGTCGTGGCCCGAGCTCGATCGCGTGTGGCTCGCCTCGCGGGCGCACGGCGTCGAAGGCCTGATGCTCAAGCGCATCGACTCGCCCTACCGCGCCGGTCGTGTGCGCGGCGATTGGTGGAAGTGGAAGGTGGCGCCCCTCTCCGTCGACGCCGTCCTCGTCTACGCCCAGAAGGGCAGCGGCCGACGCGCCGGCCTCTACACCGACTACACCTTCGCCGTCTGGACCGACGTCGACAGCGCCGACGCCAACGCCGCCCCACGAAAGTTGGTGC
>JANNAY010001555.1:0-1580 GCA_031384945.1 Deltaproteobacteria bacterium | reverse complement strand
AGGTGCTCGAAGGCGCCGGCTGCGCCGCCCTCGCGCTGCACGCCCGCACCCGGGCCGCCGGCTACTCGGGCACCGCCAACTGGGACCACATCGCTGCGCTCAAACAAGCGGTGAAGATGCCGATCATCGGCAACGGCGACGTCGTCACCGTCGCCGACACGCAGCGCATGTTCCACCACACGGGCTGCGACGCGGTGATGATCGGGCGCGGCGCGCTCGGCAATCCGTGGATCTTTCAGTCGACAAAAGCGGGGGCGCAGCTGACGCCGCCGACGCCGGCAGAGCGGCTCGCGCTGATCTTGCGCCACCACCAGGCGCACATGAAGTTTCACCTCTCGCTCGACGACGACGAGGCCCGCAAGCTCTTGCGCACGCCGCCCGAGCTGATGGCGACCAAGACGTTTCGCCAGCACCTCGTTTGGTATTCGCGCGGTCTCGTGGGCGGCAAAGAGTTTCGCAAAGCCGTGCTCACGCTCGAAGAGCCCGAGGCCGTGCTCGAGAAGCTGCACGCGTTTTTCGGCGCCGCCGTCGACGACGCCAACGACGGCGTCGCCAACGAAGAGGCCGAGGGCGTCGACTACAAACAGGCGTTCGGTTGACCTGAGGCTGGCGCTGGCGTCAGGCCTTGGCGCGCTTCTCGGCGTCGAGGTGCAGCAGGTACGCCTCCATGAATCCCTGGATCTCGCCGTCGAGGACGCTCTGCACCTGTGACGTCTCGTGGCCCGAGCGCAGGTCTTTGGCCACCTGGTAGGGCTGCAGCACGTAGTTGCGGATCTGCGAGCCGAAGCTCGCCTCCATCTTCTGCGCCTCGAGCTTGTCTTTCTCGCCGAGGCGGCGGAGCACTTCACGATCAAAGAGCTGCGCCTTGAGCATCTTCATGGCGCGTTCACGGTTCTGAATCTGGCTGCGTTCTTGTTCGCAGCGAATCTGAATGCGCGTCGGAAGATGGGTCAATTGAACCGCCGACTCGGTCTTGTTCACGTGCTGACCGCCCGAGCCGCCTGAGCGCATCGTCTTCCAATCGAGGTCGGCCGGGTTGATGACGATGTCGATGTCGTCGTCGACTTCGGGCACGACGTCGACGCCGGTGAAGCTGGTCTCGCGCTTGCCAGAGAACGGCGACATGCGCACCAAGCGGTGCACGCCGCGCTCGGCCTTCAAGAAGCCATACGCATACTCACCTTTGATGAGGATCGATGCACTCTTGAGACCCGATGGGTCGGCCGACTCAATGTTCATGATTTCGACGGTAAAGCCACGTTTCTCTGCATAGCGCATGTACATGCGCAGCAGCATCTCGGTGAACTCTTGCGCGTCGGCGCCGCCCTGGCCCACAGAGAGGTTCACGAACGCGTTGTTCTTGTCGGTGGTGCCGCTGAGCATGCGGGCCATCTCGAGCTTGCGCACCTCGGCGTCGATGCGGCGGACGTCGCGTTCGACGTCGGAGATGATCGCCTCGTCTTCGGCGGCCATGTCGATCAGCTCGATGCTGTCGTTCACGCCTGAGCGGGCCGCAGTGAAGGTCTTGACGTCGGTGTCCATGCCCGTGCGCAGCTTCTGCAGCTCGGTGGCCTTGGTGG
>JANNAY010001520.1:0-11644 GCA_031384945.1 Deltaproteobacteria bacterium | reverse complement strand
CTGCCGCTTCGTCTTGCAAAAGAAGGCGAAGATCTACGCGCACACGGCGGTGCTCGAGGCGCTGTGGCCGCAGCTGCAGGCGTCGATGTCAGAACTCTTGCACGTCGACGAAGACAACAAGCCCCACCACCGCTCGCGGCTCGACGCCAGCGACGTCTTCGACCTCGTGCCGCTGACGGCGTCGATGGACATCGGCACCATCGCCGTCGAGAGCCGGCTGACGATTCACCACATCCCCACGACGGCGCTGCGCTTCACCTCGATCGCCGACGGATCGCAGAAGAGCCTCGGCTACTCCGCCGACACCGCCTACGACGACGACCTGATCGCGTGGCTGTTGAAGAGCGACCTCGTCGTGCACGAGACCAACTGGGGCGCGCACACGCCGTACGCGAAGCTGGCGGCGCTGCCGTTGTCGGCGCGGCAGAAGATGCGGCTCATTCATTGGCCCGACGAATTCGACGGCGTCTTCGGCGGCGGCGACGCCATCGCCCGCGTCTTCGACGGCGACGTGCTTCAGCTCTGACCGGCAGCGGGTGCGTCGAGCAACGGCGGCACCGGCGGCACCGGGTCGTAGCCACCGTCGTGAAACGGGTGGCAGCGGCACACGCGCTTCGTCGCCAACCAGCCACCTTTGAGAGGTCCGTGCAGCGTGACCGCCTGCAGCGCGTAGTCGGAGCAGCTCGGCTGGTAGCGGCACAACGGCGGCATCCACGGGCGCAAGAACCCTTGGTAGCCCTTGATCAAGAGCTGCAGCAGACGTTGCAGAAGGCGGCGCACACCCACACCCTAGCAACGCAGCGGACACGGGAAAGGGCACCGCTCACGACGACGACACCGCTGAAGAAGAACGCGGCCTTGCGTTTCCTACTCGCGGGTAGATAATGCGAACATGGGTCGTCCGGCTCTCGCCAGCATCACCGTCGCCACCGCCGACCGCATTCTCGACGCCGCCGTCGCCGAGTTCGCCGGCCGCGGCTTCGACGGCGCCCGCCTCAAAGACATCGCCGAGGTCGCCGGCATCACGCGGCCGTCGTTGCTCTACCACTTCGAAACCAAAGAGCTGCTCTACGCGGCGACGATGGGGCGCGCGGCGCAGCAGCTGTCAGAGATGATCTTTGGCGCCATCGGCGCGCAGGGATCGTTTCGCGATCGGGTGCACTTTCTCGTCGAGGGCTTTCTTGCATTTGCCAAGACCCACCCCGAGGTCTGCCGGCTGATGCTGCGCACGGTGGTCACCGACGATCAGCCTGAGACGCGGCGCCTCTACCTCTCGCAGGTCGGTCCGCTCATCGATGACGTGATGGGCTTCTTTGCCAAAGACGGCGAGCAAGACCTGCGCAAAGAGCTGCCGCTGCGGGCAGGGCTGATCTCGGTCGTCGTCAACATTCTCACCAAGTCGGCGGCCGGCGATCTGCGCGCGCCCTTGTGGGGCAACGACGACGACGACGCCGACACCTGGATGTTCGTTGAGCACGCGCTCTTGCGCACCAGCAAGCACGAGCCCGAGCCCGCACAGCCGAAGGGAGAAGAGCCATGAGCACCACGACCCAGACTGCCACGACTGCCAAAACGAGGGCCCGCACGCTCGCGGCGGCATTGCATAAATTCGCCACAGCATCGCTGCCATTTGCGATTGCCCTTTCGATCCCACTTGCCGGCATTCGCGTGGCCCTTCATCCCGAGGGAGTGCGGCTGGTGCTGCTGCCGTTGGTGATCTTTGGCGCGGTGCCATTGCTCGATCTGGTGTTGGGTCGATCGAGGGGGTTGCTCGAAGAAAGCGCGGCGCCGCGCGACGCCCGCTACGACGTGTGGCTGTGGCTCTGGGTGCCGCTGCAGCTGAGCGCCGTCTCGCTCGGCGTGGTCTACGTCGGCGGCAGCAGCGACTTGTCGTGGACGGCGTTCGCGCTGGCAGCGTTGTCGATGGGGCTCGTCAGCGGCATCGGCATCAACGTCGCGCACGAGCTGATGCACCGGCGTGGACGCCTCGAGCGCGCGCTCGCCGAAGTGCTGATGACGTCGGCGACGTACACGCACTTCTGCGTCGAGCACGTGCTCGGACACCACAAGCACGTCGCCACGCCCGACGATCCGGCGTCGTCGCATCTGGGCGAGTCGCTGTACGCGTATTTGCCGAAGACGCTGTTCGGTGGACTGCGCTCGGCGTGGCGCATCGAGAGCAAGCGCGTGGCCGCGCAAAAGCTTCGCGGCTTCGCCGACCGCCGCGTCCGCTACGTCGTCGTCATCGTCGCCGTCTACGCCGCCTGCGTCGCTGCTGCCGGCGTCTGGGGCGCCGTCTTCTTCGCCTTGCAGTCACTGGTCGCGATGCTGCTGTTGGAGACGATCAACTACGTCGAGCACTACGGCCTCGCCCGCCGCGAGCTGTCGCCCGGCAAGTACGAGCGCTGCTTGCCGTGGCACTCGTGGAACGCGTCAGAGCGGCTGACCAACTGGTTTCTCTTTCACCTGCAGCGCCACGCCGATCACCACCATCTGGCGAGCCGGCCCTACTACGCGCTGCGCCACATCGACGAGAGCCCGCAGCTGCCGACGGGCTACGCCGGCATGATCTTGTTGTCGTTGGTGCCGCCGCTGTGGCGCCGCGTGATGGATCCGCGCGTGATGGCGTGGAACGAGAAGCAGCGCGCGCTCGAATCCTCGCCGACGGATCCTGTCGGCGCCACCTGACGCCGACTGGCGCCACACGTCGCCAATCGCGAAAAACTCGATCGGGGTCTGGTGATCCCGCACGGTGGGCGCATGAGAAAAGTCTCGCCGGTCCTCGAGGTCTTCGATCGCACGACGCTGATTCCTGGCGAGGCGCCCCTGATTCATGTGCCCCAGCTGGGCATCGTCATCGACTGCATGTTCGCGGTGAAAGAAGACCCCACCGACCGCCGCTCGAAGATCCAGCTCGCGCTCTTGCAGCGACAGGGCGCCGCCTGCTGCCCCGCCTGCGGTGACGACGTCGATCTCGCCGGCTTTCGCCGCACCCGCACCGCCTACGCCGTGCGCGACGAGTGGACCTGCGGCGGCTGCGCACAGCGGTTCTTGTTGGCGGAGGAAAACGTCTGCTGACGTCCTCGCGCGCACTCCGCCGCGCTTCACGGTGACGCGAAAGCCTGGCAGTCACGGTTCCGGCGGCTGCGCGCGAACGTGCTAGGCGGACGGCATGAGCCCGGGACTTGTTCGCACCCTTCGCATCAAGAGCAAGCGCAAGCCCGGGGGCCTGGGCATTTTGGCGTCGGCGTTGGGAGACGAAGGGGCGTCGATCGGTGAAGTCGCCACCGTGCGCATCGGGCACAACTCGACGCTGCGCGACTTTCAACTGCTGCTCGACGATCAAGAGCACCTCGACGCCGTCGTCGAAGCCGTCAACGCCCTCGAAGGATCCGAGATCGTCGAGGTCATCGACACCGTGCAGCAGGTGCACCGCGGTGGAAAGATCCGCATGCACTCGAAGGTGCCGTTCTCGGGCGCCAGCGATCTGTCGGCGGCGCACCTGCCGGGCGTGAAGCAGATCGTGCAGGCCATCGCCGACGACCCCGCCTGCGCCGTCGTCTACAGCGCCGTCGGCCGCACCGTCGCCGTCTTCTCCGACGGCAGCGGCGTCACGGGCTTGAACCAGGTCGAGCCCGCCGCCGCGCTGCCCGTCGTCGAGGCCAAGTGTGCGCTCTTGGCGCGGCTCGCTGGCTTGTCGTCACTGCCGCTGTGCCTCGACGTCGACAGCGAAGACAAGTTGGTCGAGACGCTGGTGGCGCTGGCGCCGTCGTACAGCGCGATCCTCGTCGAGAGCGTCGCCTCGCCGCGGGGCTCGCGCACCGCGCAGCGCCTCGCCGAGCGCCTGCAGATCCCGGTGTTCCACGACGGCGCCGATGGACCGGCCATCGTCGGCCTCGCCGCCATCGTCTCCGCCGTGAAGCGCGTTGAACGTCAGCTGGCCGATGTGACGATCGGGCAGATCGGCCTCGGCACTGCCGGCGGCGCCATCGCGCGGCTGGTGATGAAGCACGCCGGGCGCTCCGTGCTCGGCGATGACTTTCACCCCGGCGCCGTCTCGCGCCACGTCGCCCACGGCGGCAAGGCGAGCTCGATCGAAGAGATCATGTCGACCTGCGACGTCGTCGTCATGAACACCGGACATGCGGGGCTCATCCAGTCGTCGCAGGTGCGCGAAGGCCAGGTGATCATCGCGCTCTCTGAGCCGCGCCCCGAGATCGAGCCCTACGACGCGCAGCTCGCCGGCGCGGCGTTCGCGGCCGACGGCAAATCGATCTCGACGGCGTCGGCGTTTCCGGGCGTCTTGCTCGGCGCGCTCGCCGTGCGCGCCACTGGCATCAATGACGCCATGCGCATCGCCGCCGCCCTCGCCATGGTCGACCTCGCCGACGGCGACGACCTCGTGCCGACGCCGCTGCAAGAGGGCATGCACGCCATCATCGCCAGCGCCGTCGCCAAAGCCGCCGTCAAAGCCGGCCTCGCCAAGGTCGTCGTCGACGACAACGGCCTCGACGCCGCCGTCTTCGAAGCCGTCATCGCCGACAAGACCAACATCCCGTTCTCGTCGCGCGCCCCGTCCGCCTGAGGGCGCCTTGACTGTTCGCGTCGTCGTCGGCGACAGTCCGCCGCGATGCTGCTCGCTGAAGTCACTGGCACCGTCGTCATGACCGTCAAGCACCCGGCCTTTGTCGGCGAGAAGCTGTTGCAGGTGCAGCCCCTCGACGAGAACGGCAAGCCTGCTGGCGCCGTCATCCTCGCCATCGACCGCGCCCAGGCCGGCGTCGGCGACCGCGTGCTCGTCTTGCGCGAGGGCAGCGGCATCCGCCAAATCGTCGGCCGCGATCAGGGCAAGAGCACCGCCGACGCCGTCAAGATGGACTGGCCCGTGCGCTCGATGATCGTCGGCATCGTCGACGACGTCTTCATCGACACTTCGGCCGCAGACGGCCTGCGCGCCAACAACGTGCCCGCGCGGGATCGTTGATGCAGCTGCAACAAGAAGTCGCCGCTTATTCGAAATTGCTGCACGCGCGCGGCTGGGTCGCCAACCACGACGGCAACGTCTCTGCCCGCGCCAGCGACGGCAAACGCTTCTTCGCCACGCCGACGGCGACGTCGAAGCGCCTCGTCGACGCGTCTGCCGTCATCACCGTCGACCTCGGCGGCAAGATCCTCGCGGGCAAGAAGAAGCTGTTTGGCGAGTGGCACCTGCACGCCGCGGCCTACGCCGCCCGCGGCGACGTCAACGCCGTCATCCACGCGCACCCGCCGCACGCGACGGCCATCGGCCTCGCCCGCAAGTCGCTCGGCGTGCCCACGCTGCCCGAGATGCTCGTGTCGCTCGGCAAAAACATCCCGACCCTCGACTACGCGATGCCCAAATCACCGGGGCAAGACGCGGCGTTGAAGAAGGCCGTCGACGACGGTGACGCCGACGTCGTGTTGCTCGCGGGCAACGGTGTGTTGGCGACCGGTCCTGACCTCGAGACCGCGTTTCTGCGCCTCGAGCTGGTCGAGCACTACGCGTCGATGATCGTCGCCGCTGCGCCCCTCGGCGGCGTCGTCGCGCTGCCCGACAGCGACGTCGCCAAGTTGCTCGAGGCCCGCACAAAGGCCGGCCTCGGCAAAGCCGCGCGCCGCCTGCCTTGATGCTGATCAGTCTCGCTGCTTGAAGATCCACAGCACGCCGTTTTTGTGCGGCGTGAGGTCGCTGTTCGGATCGACGTCGAAGCGCAGATCGACAGTGTTGTCGTCACGCAGATCGGCCATACCAATCAAGGTCAGGTGTTTCTCTTCGTAGCCACGAAACCACTGCTGAATGGTGGGATCTGAGTTGTGGTGGGGCAGCCACGAGAAACGTGAATCCAAGTAGAGCACCAGCGACGGCTTCGACGTCTCGATCTCGCGGATCATGTCCTCTTGCATCTGGTGCGCGAACGGCTGCGCTTCCATCAGTGGGTAGGTGTAGATGTAGCCCGTGGCGCCGATGCGATCGCTGTAAAAATAGAGCTGGGGCTCTGAGCCGAGAATTGCAATTCTGTCATCGGGCTTCGTGCGGCTCTTGATGTATTCAGCGATGGCAGGCGCCGACGCGAAGAAGTTGTAGCCGTAGACGTCTCTGACGACGTCGGCGGGGTCTTTGACGAAGAAGACGTTGGCGTTGCCGACGACGGCGCCGCCGAGGCCGACGATGGCGACGGCTGCGGCTGCTGCTTTTTTCTGCCACAGCCGCGAGACCGCGACGCCCGACAGCAGCGCCAGCGACGGCGTGACGACGAGCCAATACTGCGAGCGGAAGTAGAGGCCCGGCGCTGTCGCCAGGATGCTGCAGACGAAGAGCGCGCCAAGCACACGCGCTTCTTTCGAGGCGACTGAGCGGCCCAGCAGCACGAGGCCGATGAGGCTCATGAGCCACACCGTCGGCATGCCAAAGAATTGCTGCGTCGCCTTCTCAGAAAACGTGTGCAGCCCAACGCGCCAGTCGACGAGAGAGACGTAGGCGCGGGCGTACTCGACTGTCCAAAACCAGAAGCGCTCGAAGACGCCAGCGACGACGAGCCAGACGACGACGACGATGCCGGGGACAGCGCCGCCCACGACGACAGCGACGGCGCGCTGCCAGCGGGGCGTGCCGGTCTTCTCCCAAATGACCACGAGCACGAGCAGCCCGTAGACGATCGCGTGCTGCTTCATGAGCACGGCGACGCCGAAGCAGACGCCAGCAACGACGTCGTGGACGACGCGGCGACGGCGCAGCAGCAGCAGCAGTCCGAGCAGCACGGGCAGGTTGATGAAGTGCGTGGCGTGCGCGGCCAGCCCCAACATCACAGGCGACGCCGAGACGACGGCCCAGGCGGCGGCGGCAACGGCGGCGGCGACGTCGTCGACGAGGACGCGGGCGACGGCAAAGACCGCAGCCATCGTCAGCAAATTCAACACGAGCAGGCCGAGGTGGATGCCCGTCGCCGTCTCACCCAACACCGCCATGATCGCGGCGTAGGCGACGTAGGTGCCGGGCAACTTCATGTTCCACGCGAGCTTGTACGGGGCGATGCCCTTCAACAGCAGCTGGCCGGCGTAGGCGAATTCGCCTTCGTCGCGCTCGATGGGCATCGATGACAACCGCACGCGGACGAAGACGGCGAAGACAACGGCGATGGCGACGACGACGAAGACCCAGCGCGCCGTCGCTTTTTTCGCCGGGCCCTGCTCGACCATGAATCGTTGCTAACACAGCGGTCGCGGAGGATTTCCTATGAAGTTGGATGGCGTTCGGGGCAGCAGCAATGTCGAAGATCGTCGGGGCAGCGGTGGTGGCGCAGGCGGCAAGGTCGCCCTCAGCGGCGGCGCCATCGTCATCGTGCTCGTCGTCAGCGCCATCACCGGCATCAACCCCATGGTGTTGCTCGATGGCTTGAGCGGCGGTGGGTCCGCGCCTTCGACGTCGTCGACGCCGCTGTCGCCCGACACCGACGACAAGTCGGCGCTCTTCGTCTCGCAGGTGTTGGCGACCACCGAAGAGACCTGGCACCGGCTGTTGCCGGCCTACCGCGAGCCGAAGCTGGTGTTGTTTCGCGACAGCGTCGACAGCGCCTGCGGCTACGCCACCGCCGCCGTGGGTCCGTTTTATTGCCCGGGCGACGAAAAGGCCTACCTCGACCTGGCCTTCTTCGACGACCTCGCCCGCCGCTTCGGCGCCCCCGGCGACTTCGCCGCCGCCTACGTCGTCGCCCACGAGATCGGCCACCACGTGCAGAAGATCGACGGCACCAGCGCCCGCGTGCAGGCGTCGCGCGACAACGCAGGCGCCAGCTCGCAGGGCGTGCGTCTCGAGCTGCAGGCCGACTGCTACGCTGGCGTTTGGGCCAACGACGCGCACAAGCGCGGCCTGCTCGAAGCAGGCGACGTCGACGAAGCCCTCAAGGCCGCTCACGAGATCGGCGACGACACGCTGCAGAAACGCGGCCGGGGACGCGTCACGCCCGACTCGTTCACGCACGGCACGTCAGACCAGCGCGCGAAGTGGTTCAAGCTCGGCATGTCGTCGGGCGATCCCAAGGCCTGCGACACCTTTCGCGCGCGCGACCTCTGATCAGAGCGGGTTCAAGCTGACGTCGAACTCGCGCGTGCCCTCGGGCAAGCTCGGACACACGGGGTCGCCGCTGACGCCAGCGTTGGGGTTGGTGAACGTCACGTACCCCGCCTTGGCGACCGTCAACACGTACTCGCCAGGCCGGTCAAAGGCGCCCTCGTAGACGCAGGCGGCGCCGCTGCCGACGACGACGAGGGCGAAGTGGTCGGCGCCGTCGTCGACGCTGACGTCGGCGTCGCAGAGGACGATGTCGCTAACGGCGTCGTCGACTCTGACGGAGACGGCGGGGACGGGGGCGTCGGGGTCGGCGGCGCAGTCGCCTTCGCCTTCGCCTTCGCCTTCGCCTACGCCCTGTTCGCCTTCGCCTTCGCCTTCGCCCTCGCCGACGATGGTGTTGCGGCAGCCAACGAAGCAGCAGCCGACGACGACAGCGCAGAAGACCACGGCGAAGAAGCGCACCCGCCGACTGTACTTGAGAGCAGGCGGTTCGGCCGCTACCCTTCATCCATGTGGTTCAAGGGCAACGTTTTTCACTGCCCCGACGTCGTCGGCTGATGCGCCTGTTTTCGCGCCGGCTACTGCGTTGTCGTCCCACATCCATCTTCCGTCTGCTTGAGGTTTCCCATGGCCAATGAGCCTGCTGCTCCGTCGTCGTCTGCTTCGAAGTCCTTGCTCGCCGTCGTCGGCGAAGGCGGCCCCGCCCCCATCGTGCACCTGAAGCCCCCCGTCGACGAGGCGACGCTGACGCACCGCCAGCTCAAGACCGGACCATGGTGGCAGAGCATCCCGGCGTGGAAAGACGTCGACGAGAAGCAGTTTCTCAACTGGGCCTGGCAAGAGAAGAACGCGATCATCAACGTCGAGAGGCTGGTCGCCACCGTGCGCGACCTCGCCTCGGCCGACTTCATCAAAGACGTCGAGGGCGGCTTCAGCAAAGCGCCGATGGCGGTGCGCATCTCGCCGTACCTCTTGAGCCTGATCGATTGGAGCAAGCCGTACGAAGACCCGATCCGCCGGCAGTTCTTGCCCGTGCAGAGCCAGCTCGAGCCTGATCACCCGATGCTGACGCTCGACTCGCTGCACGAGCAGAGCGACGCGCCGGTGCCGGGTCTGACACACCGCTACCAAGACAAAGTCCTCTTCCTCGTCCTCGACACGTGCCCGGTCTACTGCCGCTTTTGCACGCGCAGCTACGCCGTCGGCACCGACACGGATTCGGTCGAGAAGGTCTCTCTCAAAGCTGAAGATGACCGCTGGGACCGCGCGCTGCAGTACATCGCCGATCGCCCCGAAGTCGAAGACGTCGTGATCTCGGGCGGCGACACGTACCGGCTGCGCGCCGACCAGATCAAGCTGATCGGCCACAAGCTGCTCGACATGAAACACGTGCGGCGCTTCCGCTTTGCCACCAAGGGCATCGCCATCCAGCCGATGAAGATCCTCACCGACACCGCATGGACCGATGCGATCACGGAAGTCGTCGAGCGCGGCCGCAAGCTGCACAAAGAAGTCGTGATTCACACGCACTTCAACCACCCCAACGAGATCACCGAGATCACCCAGCGCGCCTGCGATCTGCTGATGGAGCGCGGCATCACGGTGAGAAACCAATCGGTCTTTCAACGCGGCGTGAACGACAGCCCCGAAACGATGGTCCAGCTCGTCAAGAAGCTCTCATGGGTCAACGTTCATCCGTACTATGTCTACATTCATGATCTCGTGAAGGGCACCGAAGACCTGCGCACCAGTGTGGCAACCGGTATCCAGGTCGAGAAGCGCGTGCGCGGCTCGACGGCGGGCTTCAACACGCCGATGTTCGTGGTCGATGCCCCCGGCGGCGGCGGCAAGCGCGACATGCACAGCTACGAGCACTACGACACCGAGACTGGTGTGTCAGTATACACCGCACCGAGCGTCAAAAGAGATCAATTCTTCGCGACCTTTGACCCGCTCTCGGGGCTTTCGTCCTCCGTACAGACCGATTGGCAGAATGCCAACAAGCGCGCACAGATGGTCAGCGATGCGCTTACGCAGGCCAAGAAGAAGGTGATCTGAGCGCAGCGCTTCTCCGGTTATTTTCAGCCGCGCGTCGATTCACGCTTGCGGGCCGCGCCTTCCCTCCACATTGTTCAAGTGTGAAACGTGATGGCGCAGCGACCCGGTTGTCTCTTCTCCGCACTGCTGAGCAGTTGTTCTTGGAACAAGGCTTGGAAGCAGTCTCGCTCCGCGAGATTTCTGCCGCAGCCCGCCAAAAGAACCACTCGGCCGCGGGGTACCACTTTGGCTCGAAAGAGGGCGTCGTCGACGCGATCCTCGTGCGGCACTCGGTGGCCATCCACCGCAAGCTCGACGAGGCCATGGACGTCATCGACACCAAGCCGCCCGAGCAGACGTCGCTGCACGAGATCCTCGATGTGATGGTGCGGCCCATCGTGGCCAAGCTCGACGACGAAGACGGCGGCCGCGCCTACCTCTCGTTGTGCGCGCAGCTGTCGGTCTCTGAGCGCATGCCGCTCGAGACGCGCTCGGTGGCGACGACGCCGCCCGTCTTGCGTGTGTGGATGGCGGTGATGTCGCGGGTGAACATCCCCAACGACGTCATCCCGCTGCGGCTCGCGCGCGTCGCGGGCACCATCTACACGTCGATCCTGCAGTACGACCGCCTCGATCGGCTCGGGGTCTTGCGCATCCCGCGCGACGTCTTTGTCGACGACCTCGTCTGGTCGCTCGGCTGCTTGCTCGGGCCCGTCAAGAAAGACTGAGTCAGATGCGTCGTCAGACGGCGCGCAGCAGGTCGGCGACCTTGCGGCGCAAGAGCTTCGCGAGCTCGACGCTGGCCGTCGTGGGCGCGCCTGGGGTCGTGTAGTCGAGCGGCACGCTCCAATACGGCAGGGCGGCGATCTCGACGCCGACCTCGACGACGACGAGGCCGCGCAGCCGGCGCAGCTTCAGCGCCGAGACGTCGACTTTTTCTTCGGCGACGACGCGGTCGAAGACGCCTTCGGGCCAGGCAAGCAGGCCCTTCGAGAGCTCACGCGACACGCCCTCGCGCACCTTGTCGATGACGGTGCGCGTGCGCGCGAGGCCCTGCTGCACCGACGCCATGGCGACGTCAGACATGACGCTGACGGCGTCGACGAAGCTGGCGCCGCACGAAAAGATCGAGTGAAAGACCGTGGGGTCTTGAAAGGGCGTGCCCGGTCCGCAGATGGCGACGATCTTGCCGACGCCGTCGGCGGTGACGTAGTTGACGAGGCTGTCGGCGTCGATGACGGCGCTGCTGACGGCGAACCACGGCGTCAGCGGGTGCGGCACGTACCAGTCGGGCAGGTCGATCAGCTTCAAGAGCGCGCGCTCTTCGCGCGTCAGGCGCAACGCGCCGTAGCCGTCGCCGGTGCGTTCGACGTGGGCGGGGTTCATCGGGTCGGCGATCTTGGCGTGCAGACCGCTGAGCACGGTCAACGTGTCCTCGTCGACGCCCCCCTCTCCGTCAGGTCGGATGAAGAGCTTGTTGAGCACACCGCGGATGCCGAACTTCACCATCGCCGCCAT
>JANNAY010001519.1:0-3344 GCA_031384945.1 Deltaproteobacteria bacterium | reverse complement strand
GTCGCCGGGGTCGATGATGCGCAGGGGCTCAGCGCCGCAGGATCCGAGCGTGAGCGCAGCAGCCGCGAGCAGGATGGTTTTCATCGTGGGCCCCTCCGAGGTCCCAAGTCTGCGCACTGATCGGAAAACCCGCCAATCTTTCGCAGATCGGACGTGAGCTTCGATGCCCTCAGCGACGCGTGCCGGCCTTCTTCGCCGCCTTGATCACGCTTTGATGCGTTTGCTGTCGGGGTCGTACATCGGCTTCAGCGAGACGGCGCACGGGTAGCGCGTGCCGGCGATGTCGACCTCGAAGCTGCCGCTGGCGATCCAGGCGTCGTCGAGGGGGACGTCGCCGGCGTCGAGGAAGGCGAGGCCGACAGCGCCGCCGAGGGTGAATCCGTAGGAGGCGGCGCGGAGGTAGCCGACGGCCTTGCCATTTCGGTGCACGACCTCGGCGTGGAACAGCATCGGCTGCGGGTCTTTCACGAGGACCTGCACGAGCTTCTTCTTGAGGGGACCGCCCGCTTTCTTCGCGAGCACGGCGTCTTTGCCGAGAAAGCCGTTGGGCTTCTTCAAGTCGACCGCGAAGCCGAGGCCGACCTCGAGGACGGAGTCGGTGTTGTCGATGTCGTGGCCGTAGTCGCGGTACGCCTTTTCCATGCGCAACGACGCGAGCGCCTTGAGGCCGGCGTGGCGCAACCCGACGGCGGCGCCGGCTTCGACGATGAGGTCGTAGACGTGCACGGCCTGCTCGGTCGGGATGTAGAGCTCGTAGCCGAGCTCGCCGAGATACGTGATGCGCACCAACAGCACGCGGGCGAAGCCGATGGCCACCTCTTGCGCGGCGCGGAACGGGAACGCCTCGTTCGACAGGTCTGTCGTCGTCAGCTTCTGCAGCAGCTCGCGCGAGCGCGGTCCCTGGATGTTGAGCTGCGCGAACGCCGAGGTGACGTCGGTGACGACGCAGTGGTCGTCGTCGCCGATGTGGCGGTTCATCCACGTCTCGACGTGGCGGTGCGCCGTGTCGGAGGCGATGACCATGAAGCGCGGTCCACGACCGTGGGGGTCGAGCTTGGTGACGGTGAGGTCGGCTTCGAGGGTGCCGCCTTCGTTGAGCCACTGCGTGTAGGTGGTGCGCCCCGCGGGTCCGTCGACGTTGCCGGCAGAGATGTGGTTCAAGATGCGACCGGCGTCGCGCCCCTGCACCGAGAACTTCGACATGAACGACATGTCCATCAAGATCACGCCGTTGCTGGTGGCGTCGTGCTCGGCGCGCCAATTCTCGAACCAGCTCTGGCGGCCCCACGAGAGCGGACCGATGACGGGCGCTGTGCCGTCGGCGGTGAACCAGTCGGCGCCTTCCCAGCCGCTGACGTCGCGGAAGGAGGCGCCTTTCGCCGCCAGACGATCGTGGATGGCGGAGCGCTTGGCGCCGCGCGCCGTCTGCATCGCGTAGGTCGGGTAGTGGCACTTGTAGACGAGGCCGAGGGACTCGACGGTGCGGGTGCGGCGGTACTCTGGGTTCGCCTGATAGGCGTGCAGCCGATCGACGTGGAAGCTGGTGACGTCGACGTCGGCGCGGCCGTTGAGGATCCAGTGGGCCATGGCGCGGCCGACGCCGCCGCCGGTGAGGATGCCGATCGAGTTGAGGCCGGCGGCGACGAAGTAGTTCTTCAACTCGGGCGCTTCACCGAGGCAGGGCTTGAGGTCGGGCGTGAAGGACTCGGGGCCGCAGAAGAGCTTCTTGACCCCCGTCTCCATCGCGATCGGCACGCGGGCCATCGCGGTCTCGATGTAGGGGCCCATGCGGTCCCAGTCGGCGCGGATCTCGCCGAAGGCGAAGTCTTCGGGGACGCCTTCGATCTTCCACGGGGCGCACACGGGCTCGAACAGCCCGATCATCATGCCGCCGCCTTCTTCGCGGAAGTAGCCGTAGGAGGCGGGGTCTTCGAGGACGGGCCACGTCTTCGACATCCCGTCGATCTCGTCGGTGAGCAGGTAGTAGTGCTCGGCCGCCTGCAGCGGGATCTCGACGCCGGCCTGGGCGCCGTTCTGGCGGCCCCAGGCGCCGCCGCAGTTGACGACGACGTCGCAGGCGATGTCGCCTTTGTCTGTCTTGACGCCGGTGACCACGCCGCGTGTCTGCGTGATGCCAGTGACGTTGACGCCTTCGAAGATGGCGGCGCCCTTCATCTTGGCGCCCTTGGCGAGCGCCATGGTGACATCGACGGGGTCAACGCGGCCGTCTTCTTTCACGTAGAAGCCGGCGAGCAGGTCGTCGACCTTCGCCAACGGGAACAGCTCTTTGATTTGCGCCGGCGAGATCTCGTGGACGTCGATGCCGCAGTGGCGGTTGAACGCCGACACGCGCCGGTATTCTTCGAGGCGGTCTTTGTCGCTGGCGACCTCGATGAAGCCCACGGGACGAAAGCCGGTGGCCTGTCCTGTCTCGGCCTCGAGGCGGGCGTAGAGGTCGCGCGTGTACTTGCGAAATTCGGTCGAGGTTTCGGACGTCGAGCCGAACGTGACCATCAGCCCCGCCGAGTGCCACGTCGTGCCGGCGGTCAGCCGGTGGCGCTCGAGCAGCACCACGTCGGTGCAGCCCATGTGGGTGAGGTGGTAGGCGACGGAGCAGCCGATGACGCCGCCGCCGATGACGACGACGCGGGCGCGCGGGGGACGGGTGACTTCAGCCATGGGCGGCGTCATATCTGGCGACGTCCCCGTCGTCGATCCGGGAACCGCCGATGGGGTCGCCCGATGACGCGTCAGGTCGTCGGCGCGGGCGCGGCGAGCTCTTCGGTGATGCGCTTCTCGGGGTAGCGGCTGTAGGCGATGGCCGCGCCGATGAGGGTGACGGCGGCGACCGGTCCAGCGAGGCGGATGCCCAGCGGGTTGTCGACGGAGCGGCCCAACGACAGCAAGAACCCGAAGATGCCCGTCGACACGCCGAGGTTGATCTTCTGCAAGAAGCCCTGGGCGCCGAAGAACATCGCTTCGCGCTGCTCGCCGGTGCGCTTGGTGGCCGCGTTGCAGATGTCCGACAGGATCGAGTTGGGCAGGGCGAGGAACGTCGACACGCCGATGCCCGAGAGCGACAGGAACACGAGACCCGTCGTGAGGTCGTCGACGAACCAGAAGCCGGTGAGCGCGACGGCCAACACCAGCGTTCCTGCGATCATCACCAGGCGCTTGCCGAGCTTGTTGGCGGCGAAGGCGACGACGGGGAAGGCGACGCAAGTTGACGATCAATGGCGTTCACCGTCACTGTGCCAATCAAAAAATTATTGAGGGTTAAGTTGTACACACCGGGGGCCAGGTCGCGCGGCAAGCGCGGCGCGTGACGGTCGATGACGATTTCG
>JANNAY010001493.1:0-2310 GCA_031384945.1 Deltaproteobacteria bacterium | reverse complement strand
GCCGCGCAACGTCAGGCGGTGCGTTGCGACGGCAAGAGCAGCGCGATCAGCGGGGTGAGGCCAAAGAGGCTGCACGGCAACATCGCGGTGGCGGCGGGTTCGCCGGCGGCGACCACGCGGCCGACGACGTCGGGGGCGAAGGCGCTGACGACGTAAGAGACGCTGGCCATCGTGCCCATCACCATGCCGACACGGGCCGCCGTCATGTTCGGCAGCTTCTGCAACGTCGTCACCAGCGGCGACACCGGCCAAAACAGACCGACGCCGACGAGGGCGAACCAGACAGAGCGGCTGCTGTCGTCGACGGCCGTCAGCGCCATGTATGTGGCGATGGGCGCCAGCAGGGCGCCGGCGGCCATGTGCAGGCGCGGTGGTCCGATCTTCTTTTGCAGCAGCACACCGACGACGAGCGACGCCGGGATCGCCCACAGCATCAGGTGGATGAGCCAGCCGAGGGCCTCGGCGCGCTGCATGTGAAACGCCTGATCCATGTGCGTCGGCAAGAAGCTCGACAGAATCAAATAGAGCGCGAGTGGGCCGGTGAACGCCGCGGCGACGATCCAGGTGGCCGGCTCTTGCAACACCGACGCATACGACGACAACAACGTCGACAGCGGCTGCTTCGGCGGCTGCGTCTTCGACAGCGGTCCGACGGCGAGCAAGACGACAGAGAAGACGACGATGGCGAGGGCGAAGATCGTCAGCGTCATCTGGTAGCCGACGGTCTGGTTGAGGGGCAGGCCCGCCTTGAGTCCGACGACGGCGCCGGTGTTGACGGCGACGCCGTTGGCGGCGTTGGCGAGGGCACGGCCTGAGGCTGAGACGGCGTCGACGACGACCGCGCCCATCAAGGCGAACCAGACGGCGCCGCCGACGCCGAACAAGAAGCGGGCGGCGACCCAGGCCGGAAAGCCCGGCAGCCACGGCACGACGAGGGCCACGCACATCAACACGGCGGCGCCGCGCATCGTCGTCGTCAAGCCGATGCGGGCGGCGACGATGCCGGCGAGGATCGGCGTGAAGCTCTTGGCCATCGAGACGATGTTGATCAGCCACGCCGCCGAGCGCAGGTCGACCGACAACGCCTCTTGAATCTCGGGAAACAGCGGACGCGCGCCGAGCCAGGCGGCGCCGAACGCGGCGTACATGCCGAAGAGCACGACGGGGATGAGGATGCTTCTGACGTTCGGCGACATGGACCCTGCCCTCGCTTGTGCGCTGCACCAGAGGCTTGCCGCCGTCGTTTGTGCAACCGCACACGGCGGATAGCGGATCCATGTGCGTTTGCAACATCGGCGTCTTCGTCGCTGCCTGCGTCGCCCTCTTCGTCGTCGTCGCGGCCGGATGAGGACGAAGAATTGCGGGGATCTTTTTTGACCCGCGGCGTCCGTGGATCCAGCCTTGGCCCATGCGCACCTTGAACATCGACTGGGCCGATCTCGAGATCGCCTTTCGCGACGCCGGCACCGAGAGCTACCTCGACCTCGACGGCGGCGAGGTGTTGTCGATCGTCGACGGCTTCGACGACGAGCGAGACTTGCGCGAGCGGCTGGCCCGCTTTCCCGGGCGCTTCGCCCGCATCGTCCCCGTCGACCGCGCCTTCACCTCAGCCGTCGTGGCCCGCTTCGTCGCCTCGCAGAAGGGCGCCACCAAGAAGAAGCTCGCCGAAGCGTTCGACGGCCCCGGCGGCCTCTCGCGCGTCATGTCCGTGCTGCGCGACGACAAACACGCGATGTCGTCGTTCGCCCGCGTCGAGCAGGCCGAGCTGTTGAAGACCATCGAGACGTGGCTCAAGGCGCAGAACGTGTCGTCGACAGAGAACGCGCCTGGCCTCGAGCTCTTCGAAGGCATGGCCTGAGCGCGGCACCGTCAGCGAAGCCGCCGCCGCAGCGGCATTGGTCGCTCGAGCCCAAGGGCCCCAAGCGCCTGCACCTGCGCCTCGAGGCGGGCTGGCGCTGCACCTTCTTCTTCGACGACGTCGAGATCGGCGTCTTCGTCGACCGCGCCGCCGCCCGTGTCGGCGCCGACTTCGCCTTGCCCGACGGCCGCGCGCTGACGGTGCGCAGCGAGCGCTCGATCTTGTTTGACGACTGGGCTCTCGCCGTCGACGGCGTCGCTGTGCCCGGCAGCCTGCACGACGTCGACACCGCCGTCGCCCGCGTCTCGAGCTGGGTGCGTTGGGCCGTCGGCTCGCGTCTCTTCTACGTGCTGCTCGACTGGCGCGACGGCGTCAGCCGCCCGCTGTGGATCGAGCTGCTCGCGCCGGCCCTCGCTGCTGCCGGCGGGCTGCTGCTCTGGCGGCGCCGCCAG
>JANNAY010001490.1:0-1790 GCA_031384945.1 Deltaproteobacteria bacterium | reverse complement strand
CGACGCCGACGACCTCGCCAGCGTTGCGGCGGAACATGCCGGCGAGCTGCGGCAGCTCGAGCTCGCGTCCGGTGGTGGCGCTGCCGCCGCCGCCGATGAGCTCATGCAGCGCCTGATCGCCCGTGGCCCAAGCGACGCCGTCGAGCAACAACAAGCGGCGGGCGATGAAGCCGAGGTCGGCGACGTCGTCGGGGACGCCGGCACGGTTGCACGCGCCTGGCACGTGGTCCGGCGCGAAATACGAGAGCGCGCCGTCGCGGTGCAGGGCCCACAGCGCGCCGTCGCCGTCGACGACCATGTCGATGACCTCGGGCAGCAGCGCGCCGCCAGGCGTCGGTGTGAGGGGCGCGCCGCCCAGCGCGCGCGACAAGAACATGCCGTCGGTGCCGACGAGGGCGTAAGCGCCGTCGGCGGCGCCGGTGCCAGCGACGACGTTGAAGCTGCTGGGCGCCAGGATCAGCGGCGTGACATCGCGATCGAAGATCGTGCCGCCGCGGGCGATGAAGTCGTCGCTGCTCATCTCGCCGATGGCGTCGACGCTCAGAACGCCGAGCACGGTGCCGTCGCTGTTGCTGATCAACAGCGGGCGCGGGCTCTCGACGCCGCTCGGCTGCACGAAGGCGAACTCGGCCGACACGGCGTCGGTCGCGTTGACGCTGACGCCCTTGCCCTCGGCGTCGAGCTCGCCGACGGTGCCGCTGCGCAGGCGCGCGATGCCCCAACGGTTGCCGGGCGCAAGCGTCGTCGTCAGCTGCGACACGGCGACGTTCAACGAGCCGTCGACGTGGGCGCTCAGCGCACCACGCAAGAGGCCGGGGGCGCCGGCGGTGCCGGTCACCGAGACGATGGTGTCGTCGTCGAGAAAGACCGCGCGGCCGAGCACGCCCCCTGCGCCGCCGCTGCCTTGCACGACGCCCGGACCAGCGAGAAAGCTGCCGTCTTCGTTGAGCGTGAAGGCGCAGCGCCGGTCGCCGGTGTAGCCGACGACGACGGCCCGGCCGTTGGGCGCGACGTCGATGCTGGCGACCTGGGCGCCGCCGGTGGCGCAGCTGGTGACGAGGTCGAGCTGTGCCGTGGTTGCGGTGATGTCGAGGCGCCCGACCCCGCCGCTGTCGCTGGCGAGCCACACGGTGCCGTCCGACGTCGTCATCGCCCCGATCGGGCCGTCGTAGTCGAGCAGGATCCAGTCGGTGTCGACGACCGGTTCGACAACGTCGACGCAGGCTTCGCCCTCGCCTTCCTCTCCTTCGCCTTCACCTTCGCCGACGTCGCCTTCTCCTTCGCCGACGTCGCCTTCTCCTTCGCCGCCGATCGAAAGGTCAGCGAAGTTCGGTAGACACGACATTCCAAACAACACCAAGAGGGAGATCTTTGCGGCGGCGCGCATCACTCACCTCCGAGCAGCGACAGGCCCAAAACAGCACCGCCAACGCCCATCAGGAGCCCGCCGCCGATCCAACCCGCCAGGGCGACGCCGTTCGAGACTTCTCCGTTTTGAATCGCAGTTTCTCGCAACTTCACCTTGTCGTTCTTGAAGGCCGGATCGTCTAATTTCTGTTGCGTGTCTTGAAACGACGCCCACGACGAATACGCCGCGGCGCTGCCGACGACGACGCCAACAACGCCGACGCCGACAGCGACGCCGCCGCCAACGACGCCGAACGAGACGCCGCCGCCTTTGTCGACGACGACGGCCTTGGCGCCGAACAATTCGCCGACGGCCCCGTCGATGACAGCGAGCAGGCCTTCGGGCGTCGTGCCCTTCGACTCGCGCACGACGCGCGCCAGCA
>JANNAY010001475.1:0-3232 GCA_031384945.1 Deltaproteobacteria bacterium | reverse complement strand
CGCGCACCAAACGCCTCGACCTAAAGGCAACAGAAAATCCCGGCGCAAGCCGGGATTTTTTGTTGCGCCCCATTGCCGGCCACTGAACACGCGATCAAGCTCGACGACGTGAGGCTCGTGCACACCGCCGATTGGCACCTGGGCCACACGCTGGCCGGGCACAGTCGCGAGCTCGAGCACCAGCGCTTTCTCGATTGGTTGGTCGACGTCGTCGACGAAGAGGCCGCCGACGCCCTCGTCGTCTGCGGCGACGTCTACGACCAGGGCAACCCGCCAGCGACGGCGCAGCGCCAGCTCTACGCGTTTCTGGCCGAGGTGCGGCGCCGGCGTCCGCAGACGTCGGTCGTCGTCATCGGCGGCAACCACGACGCCGCCGCCCGCCTCGACGCGCCCGTGCCCGTGCTCGATGCGCTGGGCGTCACCGTGCTCGGCGGCGTCCCCAGAGACGACGACGGCGTGCTCGTCGCCGGCGGCTGCGTCGTCCCCCTCAAACGCGGCAACGACGTCGAGGCCGTCGCCTGCGCCGTCCCGTTCTTGCGCGCGCCCGAGCTGTCGGCGCTCATCGCCGGCGGTGACGACGTCGATGTCGTCGTCGACGGCACGCGCCTCGTCTTCGATCGCATCGCCGCCGTGGCGCGGGTGCGCTTTCCCGGCGTGCCCCTCGTGTTGCTGTCGCACTGCGAGGTGCAGGGCGCGCGCACGTCGCTGTCGTCAGAGCGTCCGTTGTTTGGCGGGCGGCACGCGCTGCCGCCGTCGTTGTTCGCCGACGCTGGCGTCGTCTACGCCGCCCTCGGCCACCTGCACCTCGCGCAGACGTTGGGCATCGCCCGCTACAGCGGATCGCCGATCCCGTTGTCGATGGCCGAGCGCGACTACCGCCACCAGGTCGTCGTCGTCGACGTCGCGCCGAACCATGTGCAGACCAAAGTGCGCGCGGTGCCGCGCGCCGTCGACTTCATCCGCGTGCCTGGCATCGCGGTGCCGCTCGACGAGGTGCTCGATCGCTTGCGGGCCCTCGACGTCGTCGAGCAGCCGTTGGCCCTTCGCCCCTTTCTCGAAGTGCGCGTGAAGCTCGACAAGCCCGTGCCCTCGCTGCGGGCGCAGATCGACGAGGCCCTCGCCGGCAAAGCGGTGCGGCTGGTGCGCGTCGACCGCGAAGGCGGCGGCGATGGACGCGGCCTCGGCGACGTCGCCAAAGACGTCGGCGTCGATGCGCCGGTCTTGAGCGAGCTGTCGCCGCAGGCCGTGTTTGCCGCGCTGTACCGGCGCAACTTCGACAGCGATCCCTCGGGCGAGCTCATGAAAGCCCTGCGCGTGCTCGTCGACGAAGCCAACAGCGACAAAGCCGGCGAGGTCGTCTGATGCGCGTCGTTGCGATCAGAGGCGCGAACATCGCGAGCCTGAGCGGCGAGTTCAGCATCGAGCTCGATCGGCCGCCGCTGTCGTCGTTGGGGCTGTTTGCGATCCATGGCCCGGTCGGCGCCGGCAAGAGCACGGTGCTCGATGCGCTGACGCTGGCGCTCTACGGACGCACGCCGCGCTTGAGCGGGCAGGGCGGCGCGCCCATCGGCGACCCTGGCGATCCGGGCAGCGGTGGCGACGACGACTTGCGCTCGAACGATCCGCGCACCCTGGTGCGGCGCGGCGTCGCCATGGCCTTCGCCGAAGCCGACTTCACCGGCCTCGACGGCCGCGTCTACCGCGCCCGGTGGGAGGTGAAGCGCAGCCGTCCGCGCAACGCCAGCAAAGGGGGGCGGGCGCGCTTGCAGCCGGCCACCGCGTCGCTCATCGACGTCGCTGCCGGCGTGCGCATCGGCGACACGATGACGCAGGTGCGCTCCGCCGTCGAAGAGCGCCTCGGCTTGAGCTTCGAAGAGCTCTGTCGCTCGGTGTTGCTCGCGCAGGGCGGCTTTCAGGGCTTCTTGCAGGCGAAGCCCGCCGAGCGCGGCGAGCTGCTCGAGAAGGTCACCGGCACCGCCGTGTACACGCGCCTCAGCGTGGCCGCGCACGAGAAAGCGCGGCGCCTGCGCGACATCGAAGCGACGTTGGTGACGACGAGAACGGCGCTGCACGTCTTTGACGTCGAAGAGCGCGCCCTCAAAGAGCGCGAAGCCGTCTCGTCATCGATCGCCGCGTTTGGCGCCGAAGACGACGCCGCCCGCGCCGTGGCCCACCTCGACGCGGTGCGCGCCAAGAAGGCCCGGCTGCGCGCCCTCGACGAGGCGAAGAAGCAGCTGTTGAAGGCCAAGGCGTCGCAGCAGTCGGCCGAAGAGCGCTTCATCCGCGCCGAAGAGGCGTGGACGAAGGCGGCGTCGTCGTCAGAGGCCCTGCGCCCCAAGATCGATCGCGCGCGGGTGCTCGACGCGACGTTGCAGTCGGCGACGCAGGCGCTGTCGGCGTCGACGGCTGAGGCGGCGAAGGCGGCGTCGTCGTGGGCGGCGTTGACGTCGTCGTTGGCGTTGGCGCAACAACAGCAGCAGCAGGCGCAGGCGCAGAAGGCGGCGGCGCAGGCGTCGGTCGATGACGCCGTCGCCCGCTTCGTCGACGTCAAAGACGTTGTCATCGGCGGACTGCAGCGGCTCGAGCGCGCCCGCACCGACGTCGCTGGCGCTGACGCCGTCGTCGCTGCTGCCGCCCGCGTCAAAGACGACGCCGTTGTCGTCGCCGTCGAACGCGACGCGGTCTGGCAGAAGTTGGTGCCGCAGCGTCCGGCTGCGTTGTTGGGGCTGTCGTTGCCGGCGGTCTTGCGCGGATTGCTCGAGCGCGTCGTCGTCGACGAAGAGGCGGCGCAGGCGCGCCTGTCGATCGATCTGACGGTGTCGCGCAAGGTCCGTGATCGCTTTGTGCGGGCGTTGTCGAAGTCCGGCGAGCGGCAGCTGCTCGAAGACGGCGAGCCGTGTCCGCTGTGTGGATCACTGGAGCATCCGTGGCGCGACGCTCACCCCGTCGTCGATCCGCTCGTCGTCGAAGAAGAGGCGCGCATCGTCTCCCTCGAGGCCGAGCTGAAGGGCAGCGTGACGCGGGCGGCGTCGGCGCAGGCGCGGGCGCGGGCGTTGCCTGCTGCTGCTGTCGTCGACGGCGCTCTTCTCGAGATGGGTGTCGAGATCGTGGCGGCGCTCGTCGACGCCGAAGACAAAGCCAGAGCCGCCGAAGACGACGCCAAAGCCGCCGCCGCCGACGTCGATGCCGCCGTCAGAGACCTCGCCTTTCAGCACGAGGCCCGCGCCGCCAA
>JANNAY010001455.1:0-8223 GCA_031384945.1 Deltaproteobacteria bacterium | reverse complement strand
CGACGCCGACGGCGGCGTGGACGACGTAGGGCACGTACCAGAGGCCGCGGCGCGTGAGCTTGTTGAGCGGAAACTCGAGGTCTTTCGTGTACTTCTGCAGGGCCGGGTCTTTCTTCGCGAGGCCCACGATGACGCGCTCGTAACCGCGCAGCTGCTCGCGCAGCACACCGAAGAGACCGACGTTGACCGGCGAATGCGGGTCGAGGGGCGTGTCGCTGTGCTCGTGGTGCAGGCGGTGCATCACCACCCATGCCTTCGGATCGAGACCGGTGATCCAGTTGCCGGCCACCACGACGAAGCGGTGGGCGCGTGGGCTCAGCTTCACCGCGTGGTGGGCGAGACCGCGGTGGTAGCCGACGGTGATCATCACGATGTTCAAGAGGTAGGCGACGCAGAAGACGGCGATGCAGGCGGCGACGTACACGGGTGGCTCCTTCGGTTACGGCTACGTTCGGGTAACCTACGCAGACGTAACCTACGCACCCGTAACCGCCGTGTCCAGCGCGCCGTTGGTGATCCCCATCTGATCTGGCAGTCGACACCGATGGCCAAGGCAAAGCCCCGTCTGACGGCACCAGAACGTCGCCTGCAGCTGATGGAGGCGGGGCGCCGCGTCTTCGCCGACGCCGGCTTCGAGGGCGCCAGCATCGAAGAGATCGCGCGGCAGGCGGGGGTCACCAAGCCCATCGTCTACGAGCACTTCGGCAGCAAAGAGGGCATCCACGCCGCCGTCGTCGACCGAGAGATGGACCGTCTCGTGGCCCTCGTCTCGCTCAGCATCGGCGCCGGCTCGGCCCGCACCCGCTTCGAAGGCGCCGTGCTCGCCTTCATGACCTACGTCGAGCAAGAGCCCGAGGGCTTCGCCGTGCTGACGCGCGACTCATCGACGGCGCACGCCCGGCGCGGGCTGACGCGTGTCATCGACGACCTCGCCGGCCGCGTCGCCGACGTCTTCGCCGTCGAATTCAAGCGCGCCGGCTTCAGCACCAAGGTCGGTCCCATCTACGCCAACGCCCTGATCGGCATGGTCACGCAGGTGGGCCAGTGGTGGGCCGGCGGCGGCAGCGGCCTCAGCGTCGAGCACGTCGCCCGCCACGTCGCTGCGTTGGGTTGGATGGGGCTGCGCCACCTGCCGAAGACGCCGGAGCCGTTGAAGCAAGAGCCGAAGAAGCAAGAGCCGAAGAAGCCAGAGCCGAAGAAGCCAGAGCCGAAGCAGAAGAAACCGACCAAGGCGTAACCGGCGTCGGCCCCTCCTGCGTTTTTCGCGCCGCAGAGCCCCCAGCACCCCCGCTGCGCGGGGGCGAAGCCATCTCAACCGATGCCCGACCCGACGAACGACAACGGCCTGCATCGCTGCAGGCCGTTGAAGACCCGTTCGTCGCGCGGCCACCAAGGGCAGCGCCCTGCTTCTCGACCTCGCTCGTCGACCAGCGCTCAGGCCTGACGACGACGACGACGACGCAGCAGCAAGAGCGCAAAGAAGCCTGCGCCGGCCTGCCCCAATGCATTGGCCGGTGAGGTCGCGCCGCAGTGACAGCCGCCGCCAGAGAGCTGCAGGTCGCTGCCGGCTGCTTCGCCTTCGCCTTCAAAGCCTTCGCCTTCGCCTTCGCCGGGGTCGACGCCGTCGCAGACGTCGACGTTGTTGATGACGCCGGGGAAGGGGGCGTTGTCGAGTCCGTCGAAGCCGATGTCGTCGAGCTCCCACCCGTCGGCGCCGGCGCCGTTGTCGGTGCCGATGCGGAAGCGCACGATGACGCGGTCGCCGGCGAACTGGTCGCCGAAGTTGATGACGCGCTCTTCAAGGTCAGGGTAGCCGTCGTTCTGGGCGACGTAGCCGTCGCGTCCATCGAGGCTGTTCTGCTGGTTGCCCTCGGCGCCGATGACGCCGTTGTAGCCGGCGTCGGCGAAGTCGCCGATGTCGCTGAAGCTGTCGCCGCCGTCGTTGCTGATCTCGATGACGGCGCCGTCGTAGTTGAGCTGGTTGTCGAACTCGAAGCTGTACCGCTGGCGCATGTGCAGCACGAAGTCTTCGCTGTCGCTGACGCGCAGCTCGGGCGTGTTCATCGCCGTGTCGGTGCCGAGCGGCGCGTCGGCGCCGAACCAGTAGTGGTTGCCAGCGCCCCAGTCGGCGCCAGGCACGGCGATCTCGTCGCTCGGGGCGATGAACCAGATGAACTCGGCGAAGCGGCCGGCCAGCCCCATCTGCGTGGCGCTGCCTTCGACGGAGTCGACCACGAGGCCGCTGTCGACGTCGTCGGCGTTGGTGAGCGGCGCGATGGTCAGGCCGTCTTCGTCGCAGGCCGAACCGGCGGTGACGGCGGCGGTGATGGTCGTGTGCTTCTTCTTCGGCGCCGTCGTCGACAGCGTCGCCGTCGTCGTCAACGTCTTGCTCTCAAAGGCCGCGAGCGCGCCGGTCTCGAAGCTGACCGTGCCGAAGGTGACGTCGGTCGTCGACGTCAGCGTGACGGTGGCGGCCGGCGACGGCAGCGGTGAGCGGTTGCTGACGACGATGGTGACGTTGCCGGTTTCGCCAGCGTCGAGGGTGGCGTCGTCGTCGCAGGAGGTGACGCCAGATGCGGCGGTCACGTCAACGTCGATGCTGACGACTTCGACGTTGCCGCTGACGTCGAAGTCTTCGGCGACGGCGTCGTAGACGTCGTCATAACGCTCGGGCGAGACCGCGCAGGTGCCGGCGCCGCGCAACGCAAAGGCGCGCGCGATGGTGAGGGCGTCGGTGCGGCCGCTGTCGGCGTCGAAGCCGCTGGCGGCGGCGAGAAGGGCGTCGCGCATGTCGGTGAACGTCGGGTCTTGCGGCGCGAGCTGCATGCCCTGCACCACGACGTCGGTCATGTAGCGGCGCGTGTCTTCGAAGGCGCGCGTGGCGCCGGGCTGCGCGCTCTCGTCGAGCAGCGCGCTGAAAGCCTGGAACAACATCGCCGACCACACCTCGCCGGCGGCGTGCACTTCGGCGTTGTTCACCTGCGCGTTGAAGAAGGCGACCGGAGCGGTGCCGGGCAAGCGGTTGCCATCGGCGATGTGCCTGAACGTGAGCGGGTTCTTGTCGAACGACGCCGAGTACGGGTAGCGGCGGATGCCGAAGTAAGCGGGGTCGTCAGGAAAGGCGCCGACGGCAAAAGCGCCGACAGGAAAGGCGCCGCCCGTGACGTCATCGCCTTCGCGCACCAGCGTGAGCAGCGCGATGAAGTCGCCCCAACCTTCGCCCTGCGCGCCGCACTGCGGGTTGCCGCAAAACACGCTGCGGATGTGCAGGTAGTGGCCCCACTCGTGGGCGGCGACGCTGGTGTCAAAGGCGCCATCGCGATCGGGCTCTTGCACTCTGTCGAGGTCGACGACGACGACGCCGGCGCCGATGGCGGTCTTGAGCGCCGCGCCGTCTTGCAGCGACATCGAGAGCACGGGCACGTTGCTCTGCTCGACCTCGGGATCGGTCGGCATGAAGAACACGCCTTCGTTGGCGTTGTCGTTGACGATGATGACGCCGACCGCGCCGGCGTCGTCGGCGGCCAGCACCTTGGCCGAGAACGAGCACGTGCCGCGATCGATGACGGCGATCTTGCCCGCCAGGTCGGTGACGATGTCTTCGCAGGCGTCGGTGACGGGGGCTGCGCCATCGTTGACGACGACAGCTTCACCGCTGACGCTGAAGGCGGTGCGTCCGAATTCGGCGACCGAAGCCTGCTTGGCCACGCCGTCAACGGTGATGGCGGCGGTCTGGCGTCCGGTCCAAATGAACATCTCCATCTCGGGGCTCTCGCCCTCGTCGAGCACGGCCATCGCCGAGTTGTCGCGCACGTCGGGCGCGCCGTACTGCGCGATGGCGTTGACGCGGTCGCCGCCGACGCCGCCGCGGCCGAAGTTGTCGTTCTGCGCGTTGCGGCCGGCCTCGTCGAAGCCCGAGTCGTAGAACCAATCGTGCAGCCAGTTCACCATGTAGAACAGCGTCGTCGCCGCCGCCTGCCGCTGCGTGTCGTTGGCCAGCGCGTCGATGCTGATGTCGTGCTGATAGTCGAACGTGCCCGGCGACGAGAGGCCGGCGGTGAAGTCGCCGACGCCGTCGATGTTGGTGTCGACGGCGGCGTTGACGTTGTTGCCGACGGTCTCGCTGGCGTCGTCGGCGAGCCACGGATCGGCGGGCGCATTGAAGCCGTCGATCGTCACGAGGTTGGCCGGGGCGAAGCCCGGATAGTGCCCATCGGGCGCCTCGGCCGGGTACGGCATGGTGTCGCCGATGGGTCCGTCGGTGGGGCGGCCGACAGCGTCGGCGTCGGCGTAGACGCGGTAGGCGAAGGCTGCGTCTTTGACGAGGTCGTCGGTGGCGACGACGCTGCCGTCGGCGGCGTTGACGACGACGCTGTAGGCGAAGTTGACGCCTGAGAATTCGACGACGTAGGCGCCGACGACGATGTCGCTGCCGCGAACGGGGGCGAGGATCTTCTGCACGCGCAGCGTCTTCAACTTCGGCGTCGAACGCTGCGTTCGCGTCGTCGTCAGCGTCGCCTTTGTGTAGCCCGCGCCGTCTTTGGCGCCGACCACGACGTCGCTGGCGACGACGCCGGCGTGGACGACGCTGTTGACGGCGACAGCAACGGCGTCGTCGGCGCCGATGACGAATTCGACGTCGTCAGAGACCTTGTGCAGCTGTCCGCTGATGGTGCGCACCGCGCCCTTGCGCGACACGAGCACCTTCACCGCGTCGTGCCACACGCGCAGGCCGCCTTCGACGTGGGCGAATTCGACGACGACAGCGCCGCCGTTCTTCTTCGAAGACGCGCTCTCGTGCACGACGCCTGCGTCGAGGTGGGCTGTGGCGTCAGCGTCGAAGCCGGCGTCTTTGGCGTGGGCGTTGACGGCGGCGCGGGCGATGACCCTGAAGTCGACAGCGCCGTCAACGTCGGGGCCCGCGGCTGTGTCAGCGACCCGCAAGATCGTCGGCGCAGCGACAGCAGCGGAAGCAGCCAACAGCGACATGGAGACGGCGACGAGACGGCGCATGAAGACCTCGCGCGCGTTCGATGCCACGTCGGATCGACGTCGTCACCGGCGATCTCGCTGCGCTTCACGAAGATTGCGTGCGCGGACACCTGCCCGCGTGCCGGTCATTTGACGACGAGAAACTCGACGCGGCGGTTCTTCGGATCGTTCGGTGCGATCGGCTGCGTGATGCCGTAGCCGGCGGTCTCGAGACGCGCAGCGTCGACGCCACGTTCGACGAGGGCGTCTTTGACGGCGCGGGCGCGGGCCTCGGTGAGCAGCTTCGCTTCGCTGGCGTCGGCGACCTCAGAGGCGTCGGTGTGGGCCTCGATCGACAGCTTCAAATTCGGATCGCTCAACAAGAGATCGACGATCTCGTCGAGCAGGTACTCTGACGTCGACTGCAGCCGCGGCTTCTTGAACTCGAACGGCACGCGCGCGGTGGTCTCGATCTTGTCGGTCGCCAACGTCGCCGACCGCTTCTTCGGCACCTTGCGCATCACCAACGTGCGCGCCTCGCGTGCGCCCGGCGCCACGTAGGTGCGCAGCGCCTGCATCAAGTAGTTCTCGGCCTTGGCGACGACGACGACGACGCCGGCGTTGACCTCGACGTCGAAGGCGCCGCCGCTGCTGCTGCCGACGTCGCGCCAGCCGGCGCCTTCGAGCACGCTGAGCTTCACGTCGAGGGTCTCGTCTTCTTTGGTGGTGATGAAGCCGGTGATGTGTCCGCGCTGCGCCACGCCGACCAGCTTCACCGTCACCGGCGTCGACGACGTCGCTGGCACCGTCACCGGCGCGTGCGTCGCGTCGCTCACCGTTAACATCCACGCGCCGTTGGGCACTGGCGCCGAGAAGCAGCCCTTGTCGTCGGCGAGCAGACGCGGACCGGGTTGTCCGTCGATGGCCACGGCGACAACGGCGTCTTTGACGGGGCCGACGTCGTCGACGGCGCAGCCTTCGAGGCGGGCAAAGTTGCCAGCGCCAGCGCCAGAGCCAGAGCCAGAGCCGCCGACGTCGAAGGCGTGGGCGACGCCGACGCGCAAGGCCCACAGCGGGTTGAGGGGTTGTCCGTCGAAGAGCTGTTTGGCGTCGGGGGCGGCGCCGCCGGCGTTGCCGGTGAGGCCGAGGTCGACGGCGACGTTGACGCGCAAGCCGCCGAAGCCCGCGCGCACGCCCGGCGTGACGATGAGCCAGGCGTCGCTGGCGAGGTCGTAGCCGTCGGCGAGCACCGCCGCCTGGTACCAGGCCTCAACGAACGGCGTGACGTAGGGCAAGGGCACTTCGACGCCGACGCCGCCGCCAGCGCGGTCGAAGAACCACTGCTGCGTGGCCAGCGCCAACAGCGCGCCGTCGGGGCCGTCGAACAAGAATTTGTCTTCGCCGCCGTCGACGAGCTGGCCCGGTTGCGCTGTGTAGAAGCCGTTCAGGTGCAGCCGCACCGGCACGTCGATCTGCAGCAGGTCGACGCTGACGTCGGCGCCGAGCGTCGACCCGATGTTCTCGAGCTCGAAGCCGACCTTGTTGGCGCGGGTGGGAAAATTCGCGCGGTAGTGGGCCGCCGCCGCGACGAGCCCAAAGCTGTAGCCGCCCTTCAGCGAGATCGAGGTGTCGCCCACCGACGTCGCGGGCTGCGCGCGCGCGCTGTTGAGGTTGGCGGCGGCGCGGCTGGCGATGGCGAGCTCGGCGACGTTGAAGAGCGAGAAGCCGGCGACCGCGTTGCCTTCGACGAAGGTGTTGGCGTCGGCCACGTCGGGCAAGACGAAGTCGGCGGCGGTGAAGAATCTGGTGTCGATGCCAAGCAGCCCGGCGCCCGTTGGACCCGACAGCGCGCTGGTGGTGCGCACGAGGCCGTTGTGGCCGTTGAGGTTCGGCGCGGTGAGCACGAGGCGCTCATCCAGCGGTCCGGCAGCGGCGACGACGACGAGAACCAGGACGGGCAGCATGGTGGCGACGCTAGCTGACTTTCCCAGGCAGGCGACACTCCAGGCCGACTCCAAAACACGGGCCGCGGCTGCCTCTCCGCAAAGCCTGCGCGTCAGCCACAGAGCCTCGTCGCGCACCCTTTACGAGACCGCCAAATCCGGGCAGGCGACGTTGTCGACGTCGTCAACCCAGCAGGAGCCTCCATGTCCGTCCCGATGAACCTCGCAGGCAAAACCGCCATCGTCACCGGCGTCGCCGACGACGTCGGCTTCGCGTGGCACATCGCGCTCGCCTTGCAGGCCGCTGGCGCCGACATCTATTTGCTCTCGCACCCGCGCGTGTGCTCGATCGTCGAGCGCTTTTTGACGCGTGGACAGTCCGCCGAGTCGCGCAAGCTGCCCTTCGGCGTCGCCGGTGAATTCAAACCCAAGGCCCTCATCGGCTGCGACGTCGGCTGCGACACCGACGCTGACATCGACCCCGCGATGAAGGGCGAGAAGGGCTACGACAAAGACGTCAGCATCGCTGGCGCCTTTGCCGAGGTCGCGAAGCTCACGTCGTCGGTCGACATCCTCATTCACTCGGTCGCGTTCTCGCCCGAGATCGGCAAGCCGCTGCCTGAGGTGTCGCGCAAGGCCTACCTCACGGCCCAATCGATCTCGGCGTACTCGCTGACGGCGATGTGCCGCGCCGCTGCTCCGTTGATGAAGGGACGCGGCGGCAGCGTCGTCGGCCTCAGCTACATGGCCTCTGAGCGCGCGGTGCCCTTCTACGGCGGCGGCATGTCGGGCGCGAAGGCGGCCCTCGAGAGCGACTCGCGCTTGTTGTCGTGGTTTCTCGGCGAAGAGGGCCACCGCGTGAACATCGTCTCGGCCGGTCCGTACGCGTCGCGCGCCGCCAAGAGCATCGGCGACATCGGCCAGATGATCGACCAGACCGCCCAGCGCTCGCCGCTGCGCCGCGCCATCGACGCCGAAGACGTCGCCAACGCCGTGCTCTTCTTGAGCTCCGACCTGTCACGCAACGTGACGGGCACGACGGTGTACGTCGACGCCGGCTACCACGCGATGGGCACCTGACCGCCGACGGTGAACGCCGCCGAGGCCGCTCCTCAGCCGGTTTTCACCTCTCCACAGCGAGGCTTTGCGAGCGGCCGCGGCCCGCGTTCGCGAATCGGCCTGGAGAGGTCGAGCGAAGCGAGGGTGAGGTCTCGGGTTGCAGCTTGACGTCGTCAGCGCAGGTTGGTGACGAGGTCGACGACGCCCACGACGATGCCGCTGGCGGCGAAGACGCTGCCGACGACGACGC
>JANNAY010001440.1:0-3513 GCA_031384945.1 Deltaproteobacteria bacterium | reverse complement strand
GTGGCGGCGGAGTAGACAGCGGCATGCGCAAGCTCGCCGCCGCCTTTGTCGTCTCCGCCGTCGCCGTCACATCGTCGTCATGCCTTGTGTGGCGCAACCACTGGCGCAACAGCAAGGCTGTGCAGACGGCAGCCGACATCCCCTACGTCGACGCTGACGACGGCAACGACAAACACAAGATGGACATCTACGCGCCGCAGGGCGCGCAGGGCGCCCCCGTCGTCGTCTTTGTCCACGGCGGCTTCTGGCGCGCAGGCGACCGCCACGTCTACAGCTCCATCGTCGGCCTCTACGGCAACGTCGGCACCGCCATGGCCGACAACGACGTCGTCACCGTCATCCCGTCGTACCGCTTGTTTCCCGAGGTGCAGAACGTCGACGAGATGCTCGACGACGTCGCCACCGTCGTCGCCTGGACGCGCGACCACATCGCCGTGCATGGCGGCGACCCCAACAAGATCATCCTCGTCGGACACTCCGCCGGCGGCCACCTCGTCTCGCTGCTCGCGTCGATGCCCGACGCGCTGCAGAAGCGCGGCGTCGATGCATCGGTCATCAAGGGCGTCGTCGCCTTGAGCGGCGTCTACGACGTGCCGTGGGCGAGCGAGCACGCCAGCGACGACGACAAAGCGACGTTGTGGAAGCCGCTGTTCAAGACGCAGGGCAAAGAGCTCTCACCGCAGACGTACTTCGGCGCATCGATGCCGCAGACGCTCTTCGTCATCGGCGAGAACGACTACGAGAGCTGCTTGCACGACTACCACCAGGTCGAGAGCACGATGGGCGACGCCAAGGGCCGCAACGTGTTCTTCCACTTCGTCCCCAAGTCGACCCACGAAGAGATCGTCCTGCAGATCGGCACCGCCGAAGACGACGTCGGCCCCGCCGTCGCGGCCTTTGCCCACTTCACGACAGAGAAGCGCTGACCCCTTCGACGACGTCGATGCCGTTTGCTACGATCGTGGGATGGCGAGCCTGACTCTCAACGAAGACGTCATGAAGAAGCTGCAAGTTCGAGCCAACAAGCGCGGACTCTCGGTGCCCGAGTTGATCGCCGACTTTGCCGAAGATGGCGACGACGATGATGATGGCGACGATTCTGATGGTGCGGGCCGTTTTGTGCTGACGCCCGAGATCGAAGCGAAGCTCGACGTCGCCGTCCGCGAAATCGAGCGCGGCGAGTTCGTCAGTGCTGAAGAGGCGATGCGGCAGCTGCGCGCGCAGTCGAGGCGATGAAGCGGCCGGTCACGGTCAGGTTTTCGAACTCTGCGCTTGGCGAGATGTTGGCGATCGATCGCTGGTGGCGTCTGCACCACCCCGCGAATTCATCAGGGTTCGACGACGAGATGACCGACACGATGGCGTTTCTGGAACGAACACCCGAAGGCGCTCCCATCGCGCAGTCTCAAAAGCACAAACGAGCACGGGTGAAGGTGATGACCCAGACCGGCCACCTCGTCGTCTACTGGTACGCGAAGAAGACGAAGACGGTGACCATCACAGCGGTTGTTGCTGCGAAGGCCACCAGCCAGCGCCCCTGATTGCGACGCGACGATTGCAGCTCAGTCCGGCTTCTTCTTCTCGTCGTCGAGGTCGCTGTCGACGATGGGGCCTTCGTCTTTGCCTTCCATCGTGAAGGTCTTCTTGTACCAGCTGTTCGCCTTCTTCCACGCGCCGCCGATGACGTCGTTGCCGCCGTCGTCGACGCCAGCGGCTTCTTTGACTTCTCTGACGGCGCGTTCGGCGGCTTCGCCGGTGGGCTCGTCGACGAGCTGGTGGCCGCAGTTGCTGCACACCATCGAGTCGACCTTGTTGCTGGCGTTGCACGACGGGCACGAGCGCGTCGTGACCAGCGCGCGGATCTTGTATTCGCCGTCGCAAATTTCGAGGTAGTTGCCGGTCGTCACCCAGTCAATGATCTCTTTGGTGCGCCAGATCGGAAAGGGGTGTGAACGGAACAAGCTCTGGAAGATCGTGATGTAACGGCCGAGGGGGCCTTCGTCTTGCATTTTGCCGAAGCTGTCGGCCTGGTCGATGAACGAGTCGATGCCGAGCTCGCCGGCGTAGCGCCGGGTGCCGCCCGCGATCTTCATCAGCGTGCGCATGACGACGTGAGGATTTTTCACCACCAGAAGCGCGGCGCGGTCTGAGCTCAATTCGCTGGCGCGGTCCCAGCGCAGCAGCGCCAACTGGATGGGGTAGACCACCAGGGTGCCGATACCAAACGTCGCTTGAATGATGGTCGAAGCGACGCTGCCAAAGACGCGGGCGGCGGACTTGTACAAGACGTGGTCGGCGTGCACGTGGCCCAGCTCGTGGGCGAGGACGACGAGGATCTCTTCGTCGTCGAGCAGCTCGAGGCAGCCGGTGCTGACGGCGACGAAGTACTTGTCGACACCGAAGGTGTACGCGTTCGGAATGGGGTCTTGGTAGACGTACAGCTCGGGCAGCTGCTTGATGCCGAGGCATTTGCCCGCGTACTCGAACTTCTGCCAGATCGACGCGTACTGCGTCGGGCCCACGCGCACGAAGTTGGCGTGGTGGTGCAGGCGGGTCGCCAGCTCGAAGCTGTGGCGAATCAACGAGCGCAGCAGCGTCGACACGCCGGGGATGCGCTTGAGCGCGTCGAGCGTCTCTTTGTCGAGCGGGTGGATGTAGCTGTCGGGGTCAAGGTCATCGAACGGGCGCTCGAACGCGCGCAAGAGCGGCTTCTCGCAGCGTCCGCACAGCGGCGAGACCTTGAGGTTGAGCACCTTTTCGCGCGGCAGGCGGTTCACGGCGCCGCACTCGCCGCAGGTGAATTCGACGGCTTCGACGGGGGGCGCGTTCTTCTTCTCTGCGGACTTCTCGGAGGAAGAGGACTCGGTCTGCTCGGCCATCGGGGCTCCCTGCGGTGAAAGACTGGCGTGGTTCTACGCTAGGCACCTTCTGCGCTGCATCAAGCTGCAACGTTTCACGGCGTTGGCAAGCGCTGTCACGACGTCAGCCGCGACCGCGGCCGCGCCGACGTTCACGATCGCCGACAACCCCGCTGGTAGGTAGGGGCTCGCCCCCGTCGAAAATTCGCGATGGCGTTTCGGCGGGGGCGGCCCCTACCGACCGGCAGAGGGGACGTTATTTCTTCTTTGGCTTGTACTTCTCGGCCAGCAGTCGTTGGCGCGAGGGCGTCTTGATTTCTTGTCCTTGCACCCAGATGCGCTCGGAGACGGTGAGGGCCTCGAGGGGGTCGCCAGACCACAACACGAGGTTGGCTTTGGCGCCCTTCTTGACCATTCCACTCAGCGGTGGTTGACCGAAGACTGCGGCGGGCGTCGACGTGATCGCTTTGATGGCGTCGGCGTGGGCGAGGCCGTTTTGCACCGCCAGTCCGGCTTCCTGGCGCAGGCGGGTGGTGCCGTTCTGCGAGCCCCATGAGGCGACGATGACGGTGACGCCGGCGTCGGCGAGCACCTTGGCGAGGTCGTCTCGGGCGTGAAAGCCGTCGAGCGAGACCGCGCCGCTCCACGACGGGTG
>JANNAY010001439.1:0-3669 GCA_031384945.1 Deltaproteobacteria bacterium | reverse complement strand
CGACCAGCGGCGTGGTGTCGACGTCGTCGGCGCGTCCCTCGGGGTGAAAGGGCTGGGCGCCGGGCAAGACGACGACGCGGCCGTCGAAGGTGACGCCGGCGCGGATGGCTCTGACGGCGCGGTGGGTGTCGTCGAAGACGGTGGCGAGGGCGCGGGCGACGTCGAGGCCGATGCGCACCACCAGCGACGACGACGCCGGCGCCGCGCGGCGGGCGAAGCGGGCGACGTCGACGAAGTCAGCGACGTCGAACACGCGGTGCACCGAGCGGCGGCCGACGAAGCTGTCGATGACGGCGGGCAGCGCCTGCCGCGTGCCGGCGGTGCGGGCCCACAGCGCGACGTCGCGGTCGTCGGCGTTCGCGGACATCAAGAAGCCGCGGCGCAGTCCGCCGTCGACGCTAAAGGCGGGGGCCGCTTGCGGCGTGGTCGCCCGCGTCACGCCGAGCATGACCCAGCGGTCGACGCGCACGAGGGCGTGCAGCGGGTCGACGACGACGAAGCGCAAGACGCAGCCGCCGCCGTATTCGACGACGTCGCCGACGCTGATGACGTGGCGTTTGCTGATGCGGCGGCCGTTGACGATCACGCCGTTTTGTCCGCCGTAGTCGGCGAGCACCCAGCCGGCGTCGACGCGGTCGATGCCGCAGTTGCGGCGGTTGACGCTGCGGTCTTCGACGACGACGTCGCAGCTGCGATCGCGGCCGATCAAGAAGGTGCGCTCAGGGTCGATCGGCTGCACCACGCCGACGGCCAGCGAGCAGTGACGCGCCGGATCTTTCTCGCAGACGATGCCGAGCGCGTTCACGACACCCTCCGCGGGCGCACGTCGTCAACGGCGGTGCGGGCGGCGGCGGGGCGCGCGTCGAGCAGGGCCAGCTCTTCGTCGCGCTCTTGCAGCGCGCGGTGCTCGTCGGCGAAGAGGCCGCGCACCACCGGGCGCAGCTCGTCGTCGCTGGCGACGCCAACGTCGCGGGCGGCGCGCTGCAGCAGCTCGACGACGCCGAGCGAGCGCTGGTCGGCCCGCTGTTGCAGGGCGCGCAGGTCGGGGTGACGCAGCGGTCGCAGCCGTTGCAGAAAGCGAAGCACCTCACGGCCGAGGGGCTCGTCGCCGCTGCCGCCGTGCGGAGGATGGGGCACGACGACGACGCGGCCGTCGAAGTCGATGCCGACGTGCACGCCGCTGCTGCTGCCGGTGCGCGCGTGCACGAAGTGCAGCGCGCGGCTGAAGTCGAGGCCGACGCGGCAGGCAAAGGCGTCGTCGACGAATTCGGCGCGGCGGGCGAAGCGGTCGCCGTCGACGACGTCGCCGACCGCGAAGACGTAGTGCCAGGCGCCGTCGTCGTGCCAGCTGTCGAGCAATGACGGCAGCCAGCGCGGACGCTGCGGCGACGACGATGGCGGCGACGAATTCGGCGCCACGCTCCAGGCGAGATCGGCGCCGGTGGCGGCGGTGCGCAGCAGCCAGCCTTTGCGCAAGACGCTGGCGGCGCGCGCGTCGTCGCTGGATTCATCGTGCCGCGGCAGCGGCGGCGTCATCGAGAACACCGGCGCGGTCGACAGGTGTCGCAGGCGCGCGTCGATCCACCAGCCGTTGCCGCAGGGCTCGTAGCGGACGGCGTCGACGTCGACGACGCTGATGACGACGCCGTTGCCGAAGCCGAAGCGGTCACCGGGCTGCAGCGGCCGATCGCGGTGCGGCGCGCCGTCTTGTTGCTCGTCGCCGCGCGCTTCGTCGTCGGCGCCGACGACGTAGCGGACGGCGGCGCGCTCTTTCTCGAGCCGCCAGGTGCCGCTGTCGTCGACGAAGCGCCCCATGCGCGGGGCGACGGCGCGGTCTTCGATGACGAGGTCGTTTTGCGCGTCGCGGCCGACGGTGAGGCCGCCGCCAGGTCCTGGTTCGACGGTGATGATGCGCCCGATGGGGCGCGACGCGCGGCGGCGCGGATCCGCCGTGACGACGACGCCGAGCCTCACGTCCCGCGTCCTGCGTCTTGCTCTGGCGCACCCGCGGCGAGGGCGGCGACGGTGGCCATGTCGACGAGGAGTCTCACGGGGCACCCGCGGCGAGGGCGGCGACGGTGGCGATGTCGACGAGGAGTCTCACGGGGCACCCGCGGCGAGGGCGGCGACGGTGGCGATGTCGACGAGGGCGAGCTCTTCGTCGCGCTGGCGGGCGCGGCGCCGCTCGGTGTCGAAGAAGCCGCCGGCGATGACGGCGAGGTCGTCGTCGCTGGCGACGCCAACGTCGCGGGCGGCGCGCTGCAATTGCTCGACGACGGCGCCCAGCGATCCCGCGCGGCCGTCGCCGGTGGGGGCCTCGGCGCGGGCCTGCAGCGCCCGCAGATCGACGTGGCGCAGGGGGGCCGCCCGCCGCAGCAGGCGCAGCACCGGACGCGGCGTGGCGTCGTCGCTGCGGGCAGCGCGTGTGCCTTGCGGCGGGCGGGGCACGGCGACGGTGCGGCCTTTGAAGGTGACGCCGAGCGAGGCGCCGTCGGCCTCGATGGTGCGCTCGTGGCGGTGTCGCAGCGCCCGCGCGAGGTCGAGGGCGAGGCGGATGGCGACGTCGTCGTCGACCCGCCCCGCCCGCGCGATCAGCTGGTGGGCGTCGACGAATTCGGGGACGTCGAACACCAAACAGGCGAGCCCGCGGTCCGCGTGTGGGAGTCCGACCTCGTCGCCGTGCCAGCGCTCGATCAGCGGCGGCAACCAACGCGGACGCGGGTCGATGACGGCGCGCTCGTCGTCGTCGTTGCGCACATTGCCGTGCTCGTCGTTGCTGCCGTTGCGCACATTGCCGTGCTCGTCGTTGCTCCCGTTGCCGCGCGGGCGTCGCAGGTCGAACGCGTGCTCGAAGCGCAGCTCGGGCGGACCGCGCACGAGCCATCCCTGGCGCAGCGTCCCCGTCGACGTCGAGAACACCGGGCCGCTGAGCGGACGGCGCAGCCGTGGATCGATGAACCAGCCGTTGCCGATGCTGGCGACGCGGACGGCGCTGGCGTCGACGACGCTGACGACGGCATGGCCGAAAGAGAATTGGTCGCCGTCGACGACGACCTCGCCGCCGTAGACGTCAGCGCCGTTTTTGCGCAGCGCGCTCACTCCCGTGTGCTCGACGCGCAGCGCGCCGTTGTCGACGACGAAGCGGGCCTCGCGGCGCGAGACGCGGGCGTCGCTGACCACCAGGTCGTTGTCGTCGCCGCGTCCGACGCTGACGCCTTCGTCAGAGACGACGACGACGTGGCCGGTGGGCCAAGAGCAGCGGTGCTCGACGTCGAAGGTGACGACGACGGCGGGGATCACGATCCGCCTCCCCGCGCGCGTGCGCTCGTGGGGCGGGCGCTGACGCGAGCGGCGTCGACGAGGCGGACGACGGCGTCGTCGTCGAGCAGCGCGAGCTCTTCGAGCAGCGCGAGCGCGCGGCGGTGCTCGTCGGGAAAGAGCCCGCAGACAAAGGCTTTGACCTCGGCGTCGTCGGCGGGGGCGTCATGCCGCGCCAGCCGGCGCAGCATGGCGTCGACGTCGAGGGGCGAGAGCGGTCCTTCTTGCTGCAGCTCGAGCAGGGTCTGCAGCTCGGTGTGGTGAGGGACGAGCCCGCAGACGACCTCGGCGACCATGGCGGCGTCGACGTCGGCGAAGCCGCTGAAGCCGTCGTCGTCGTCTTCTTCGAAG
>JANNAY010001417.1:0-3920 GCA_031384945.1 Deltaproteobacteria bacterium | reverse complement strand
CTTCGAAGACGCCGCCGGCAACCGCACCGCCAGCGCCAGCGTCGACGGCATCACCTTCGACACCGTGGCGCCGTCGGCGTCGGCGTCGCTCGCCGGCTTGACGTTGACTGCGGGTCAAACCCGCTCGCCCTTCGTGACGCTGACATTGACGGGCGCGCCCACCGACGTGGCGCAGATGCGCGTCAGCGAAGACAGCGGCTTTCTCGGCGGCACCGTGCCCTTCGACGCCTTCACGGCCACGCGCTCGATCGCGCTGTCGCCGAACGACGGCACGAAGACCGTCAACGTTCAGCTGAAAGACAGCGCGGGCAACACGAGCTCGCTGGCCATCAACGCCGCCATCACGCTCGACACGCAGCCCCCCAGCGGCACCGTCGCCGTCATCAACAACGGCGCCGCTGCGACGTCGTTGGCGACGGTCAGCGTCTTCATTCAGGCCACGGGCGCCACCGAGCGCTTGATCCTGACGCCCGACAATCCGGTCGACACCGAGTCGTTCCAAACCTTCTCGATCAGCCCCTCGACCGTCGCTGGCGTCGTCGTCGAAAACGGCGTCACTGGCGCTGACGACGGCACCAAGACCGTGCTCGTCGTCTTCAGAGACGCCGCCGGCAACGAAGCCGCCGCCGCCGTCGACACCATCGAACTCGACCGCGCCGCACCCACCGCCGCATCCCTCACCTGCGGCGCAGGCACAGCCACGGGGGTGTGCCTCAACGCCGGCGCCACTGACACCAACAGCGTCTCCGCCAGCGTCGGACTCGCCGCCACGGGCGCCACCGAGATGCAGATCGCGGCCGACGGCTGCGCCGACACCGAGCCGTTCGTGGCGCTGTCGACGGCGACGACGGTGCTGCTCGACGGCAGCACGCAGGGCAACAAGATCGTGGCCGCGCGGTTTCGCGACGCCGCGGGCAACTTGAGCCAGGCATTCACCAACTGCGCGACGACACCGGGGCACACGGCGACGATCACGTTCGACTCGATCGCGCCGAGCGGCGTGGCCGTGGCGCTGACATCGACGAACGCCACGGATCCAGCGGGGTTCACGACGACCGCCTTGGTGAACGGTACCTTCACGCGCGGCGACGCAACCAGCTTCAAGCACGGTCAGGCCGTCGATTGCGCGACGGCGGCCGGCTACGCGGCGATCAGCGGCGGATCGGCGACGGTGAACAACATCCCGCTCGCGGGCGGCGCGGGTTTCAAGCCGTACTTCGCCTGTTTCAAAGACGACGCTGGAAACGTCACGTCGGCGACAACGTCGATCACGGTCGACAACCAGGTGCCGACCGGCACGCTGTTGCTCGGTGCGGGCGCGACCACCATCGGGTCGTCGACGACGACGGCGACGTTGACGTTCAGCAACGACACCACTGGGGTGCTCGTGCAGAGCACCAACCCTGGCGCCTGCCCGACGGCGGCGGCCAGCTACCAGGCGGCGCAGTCGTCGCTGGCGGTGACGTTGACGGCGGGCAGCGGCACCCGCAGCGCCTTTGCCTGCTTGCGCGACGCGGCCGGCAACGTCTCCACCGTCCTCACCGACGCTGTCGACGTCGACGTCACGCCGCCGACCTTGAGCATCACCGTCAACGCCAGCGCGGTCTCGCCGATCACGACGAATTCGACGACGGTGACCCTCGGCGTCACCGCCGCCGACACCAACGGACCGGTGACGATGGCGATCTCGAACACGCCCCTGACGTGCGCGACGGCGAACTACACGACGTTGAGCGCCAGCGTGCAGCACCAGATCCCGGTGTCGGCGTCGACGACGATCAACGTCTGCGCCAAAGACGGCCTCGGCGTCACCACCGTTTCGCCGGCGACCTTCCTGGTGAACCTCGATCAGACCGGCCCGTCCGCCACGTTTGAAGTGCAAAAGGTCGCAGGAACGTCGACGGAGCTGACCAACAGCGTCAGCGCCAGCGTCCGCGTGAACACCGCAGAAGCAGGCGTCACGCGCAAGCTCGTCAACGACTTCGCGGACTGCTCCTCCGGCACCTTCGTCGCCCTCGCGACGGGCAACCAAGACGTCGCCCACACGCTCTCGAACGGCGACGGCACCAAGACCGTCTTTGCCTGCTTGAAGGACAGCGTCGGCAACATCACCGTCGTCAGCGACACCATCGTCCTCGACACCGTCGCGCCGAGCGGCTCGACGCTCTCGCTCGAGGGCGGCGCCGACTTCTCCGTCGACACGACGGTGACGGGCACGTTCACCAACATCGCCGACGTCGTCTCGACGCGGTTCTTCTTGAGCGACCCGGGCGCGTGCCCGACGCCGTTCACGGGCTACGCCGCCTTCACCAGTGGCAGCAACATCACGACGCTGACGTTCGTGCAGGGCACGAACACGGTGTTCGCCTGCCTCGCCGACGCCGCCGGCAACACCCTCAAGGTCAGCGACGCAGTCGACGTCGACACGAGTGATCCCTCGGTGAGCTTCAACCTCGGTCGCCGCGGCCTCGCGTCGCCGGACCCGACGTTCACCAACACGCGCGCGGTGACCGTCAACGTCACGGCGCTCACGGCAGCCGCCGGATCCTCGATCGCCATCGCCAACACGGTGCTGACCTGCGCCGCCGCCACGACGAGCTACACGCCGCTGCCGAACCCCCTGCCGGCGACACCCTTCAACATCGACTTCGATCTCGCCGCGGGCGGCCTCGACGATCTGCGCACCGTGACCGTGTGCATCAAAGAGCCGTCGGGACGCACCAACGGCGTCAGCGGCAGCAGCGCCTCGGTCAACCTCGATACGACGGCGCCTGCGGTGACCGTCACGATCGCCAATGGCGCGTCGATCACAGCGACGGACACCGTCAACCTCGCGTTCGCCCCGAGCCCTGTGGCCGATCCGCTGCGCTTCTTCGTGTCGCGGGTCCCGACTGAGGACTGCTCCGCCGGCACCTACTCCGGCGCCTTTGGTTCCGTCACCGGCAGCGGGAGCTTCGTGCTCGACAACGGCTCGGGCGTCGACGACAGCGGCACCAAATTCGCCGTCGGCTGCTTCCAGGATCGGGCCGGCAACACCAGCGCCGCCGTCGACGACATCTTCTTCGATGAAGACAAACCCGGCTTCGGCTCCAACCGCCCCGTCTGCGCCGACTGCAACCTCGTCGCCGCCACCGCCTCCTTCGCCGACACCTTCGGCGACGACAACCTCGGCTTCGTGAACATCGCCGCGCCGACGCCGATCTTCTTCGACGTGCAATTCACGTCGAGCGACGTCGTCAACGTCTTGGTGTTGTCGACGCGCGACACCGATCAGTTGCAGGCCAATGGTCTCGGCGAAGATCGCGTCTGCGCCGCCGACGCCGACTGCACGCCGCCCGGCTTCGGCGAGGTCTGTCGTTCGTTCCCCGTGAAGGACACGCCGCAGCTGCTCCAGAAGCGCTGCGTCTTCTCCTCCCCCGTCGACGCCGTCTCTGCGGTGCCCGAGGCGGGCGACGGCAAGAAGGCGCTGGTCTTCGCGCTCGAAGACACGGCCGGCAACATCAGCTCCGGACGCAATCTTTTCGTTGTCCGTGACACCGTCGCTCCAGTCATCACCTGGAGCCTCGATGTGGCCGGCATCATCAAGGCGACGACTGTGTTCGCCAAGAACGTGACGACAACGAACGAGCCCACCATCGCTGGCGTGAGCTTGCTGGGCACGCTGCAGGCCTCTTCACAGGCGACCTTCGCCGACGCAGCGACGCTGCCCTACACCGAGAACCAGGTCAGCGACGCGTTCCCGGTCAGCCTGTCGTCGCCGGACGGCCTGAAGAACATCGCTGTTCGATTCATCGACAACGCCGGCAATCAGAACAACACTGTTTCAACACAAGTTAGCGTGATTCTTGATACGACGAAGCCGACTGACCCACAGTTCAACAATTCGGCGCAGAGCATCAACGGCAGCGGCACCATCGCCA
>JANNAY010001409.1:0-9219 GCA_031384945.1 Deltaproteobacteria bacterium | reverse complement strand
TCGAGCGCGGCGATGCCCAAGGTGCGGTCGTTGAAGGCGAGGCGCGTGTTCTCGAACTGGGCGTAGGTGCTGGTGTTCGCCTTGTCGGCCAGGCTGGCGGTCGCGAGCTGCAGGTCCTCGCCGCTGCGGTTCTCGACCTCGAAGGTCAGATACAGAATGTTCGACGTTCGGCAGAACTGCTTCAAGCGAACCACGATCATCTCGTTGCGGTTGGGGCGGCCCGCGAAGTCCTTGCAAACGGTCTTCTTCATGTGGATGTCGAGGATGCGCTTCATGGCGACGTCCTTGGCGCGGGCGCTGAACTCCTGCTCGAGCCGCGCTCGCTCCTTGGAGAGGATGGCGTCGGCCGTCGACGACTTCGGCATCGTGAACTGGACGCGCGTGTCCGCTTCGTCGGGCAGCACGATCTCGATGCGGACGACGATAGACAGGCCACTCTTGAGCGTGACGTCGAGGTTGGTCTTGAACGCCAACGGCGACAGTGTCGCCGACGGCCGGCGAATCGCGTTCAGCACGACGCTGTTGGTCTCGGGGATGAGGTCGAGCCGCCAAAGCTGGCTGACAGGCTGCTCGTCGCCGATGATGCAGTCGCCGCAGATGGGCGTCGTCGCCCACGCCTCCGGAAACTGAAACACCGTCTTCGTCGAGGGCGAGGCCTTCACGTAGTACTGCTCGCCAGGCTTGGCCGGGTCGATCTCGATGACGCGGATGCCGCTCTTCGGCGGGGGCGGCGCGGGAGCGCTGTCGGCGGCGGCAATGGCGGTCATCAGCAAGAGGGCGGCGATGGACATCACTCAGGCTCCGAAGCGTCCCAGAAGTCGACGAGCAGGCCGTCGATGGTGTCGACGGTGATGGGGACAGGCTTGAACGTGGCACGGATGACGAGCCGTTTGAGCAGCTTTGGATCGTCGAGCGGCGGCCCGAAAAGCGGCTGCGTGCGGCGGAGCACCCTGCCCTTGCACGACCAGAGCTTCGTCTCGGGATTCATGGCGCACTTGAGCGTTGTGAAGTCGACTTCGACCTCGTTTTGGACCTTGGCAGCGATGTAGCTGCTCAGCTGGCTCATCTTGCCGCTTGGGTCGTACTCCACGGGCACCGAAACGGGCGCATTGAGCTCCGCCCGGAAGCGCTCCCGCCACGGCGCCGTCATCACATACGGCACCTCCTGCGTCAGGACCTTGGTCACCGAGACGCTGTCCCAGCCGTAGAGCAGCTTCGCCGTGTTGATGAAGAAGCGCTGCGCGTCGACCTCGCGGACTGCCGCGTCGCCGGCAGTGGCGAGCCGCGCGGGCTCGAGCGGGTTCGTGCCGCGGTCGACGACGACGACGGGCCGCAAGAACGCCACAAAGGCGATGAACATCGAGAACATCGAGAGCAACAACGACAGGACGACGGTGACGCGGCCGAAGCGGCGCCCGCGCGCGAGCTCGTTGAAGACCTCGAATTGGTCGGGAGGAACAACAGACCGTGGTTTCATCAGGACTCTCCTTCGTTGCGCTGCTTGGCGATTGAGGCCTTGCGGGCGAAGTGCTCGCGGCGCGCCTCGGCCGCCGTCGACGCAGACGACTGCGCCGGCGCCGACTCCGGCGTCTCGGCACCTGCCCCGTCGCCCTGCCCTGCCCCGCCAGCGCTGCCGCCACCACCGCCACCACCGCCCTGTCCTCCGCCCGCCAGCGACCCGGCCGCGCGGCTCGCGGCGGCCGCCTTGCCGGCGACGAAGCCCGCGGCGCCCATGCCGGCACTGGCGAGGCCGTTGGCGCCGCCGCCGCGAATCACGGTCGCTGCCAGCAGCGGGATGCAGGCGAAAGCGAGCGCATAGACGACGTTGAAGGCCATGTGCTCGAAGAAGTTGAGCGAGCCGCCTCGACCGAGCGCCTGCACGCCGCTCTGCGACCAGCTCGTCGACATCAGGCCGAGGAGGACGTTGGCGAAGAGGCCCCAGGTGCCGACCTCGATGAAGCTCATGACCCACGACGTGAGGAACTTGCGGGTCAGTTGAAACGGCAGCGCTGCGACGCCGATCATGACCGGACCGATGATCCACAAGACCTTGATCATCGTCGTCTGGATGATTTTCAAGGCAAAGACGATGGCCGCTGCGAACGTGTAAGAGCCAGCAACCGCGGTCGACAGCATCTGCTGCAGGATCGTCGCGACGCCAGCCGTCGCGAAGCTCAGCACCGTCGACTCCTCCATCACCTGGTTCTTCTGGAAGTCCGCGAACTCTTGGAGGTTGTCGACGAAGATCGTGCGTCCGCTGGCGGCGATGGCGCCGGGGTCGAGGCCGCCGAACGAGAGCACGGTCCGCATCAGCGTGCCGGCGACGAAGGTGTACGACGTGAGCAAGAACGTGAACCACACGAGGTCGACAATGGGCTTTTTCCAGTTCGGCTGCGGCGCGAGCTTTTGCTGAATGAGCGAGATCAAGAAGGCGACGACCAAGACCGTGCCGCCGGCCTGCGTCCCCGTCTTGATGGTGAAGAACTGGTAGGTGTCGACCTGGCTGAAGACGGTCTCGCTCGCCGTCATCTGCGAGAAAGAGCTGTTGAGGTCGGAGACGGCGGCCGCCGGCTCAGAGGATCCGCGCGCCATGCGTCACCGCCCCTCGGTCGAGGGAAGCTCGCCGCGCAGGCGCGGATCGAGCGGGTCGAGCACCGGGTCGGCGACGAGGCTCGCCTTCATGGCCTCGAACTGCGTGGCGACGTCAGCCGCGGCCTTCGACGACGAATCGAGGCCCTTCATGTAGGTGAGCCGCTGCATGCGCACGAGCTCGGCCAGCGACGTCGCTGACACCGCCGCCGACACCGCCGTCTGCGCCGCCGCCTTCGCCCCGATCACCGCTGCGCCCTGCGGCGTCAGCGCCAGCATCGACTCCTTGCGGATGGCTTCGGACGCCACGCCCACGTTCTTCATGAGCTCGACTGTGACGAGGTGCTCTTTCGTCAAGCCGTAGACCGACTCGTCGATGCCAGCGAGCGTCTGATAGCCGGACGTCGACGCTCCCGCGACGTTCGCGAAGAACTCCTGCAGCGCGAACGGGTTCACCTCGCCCGGCTTGAGCATCCCGCGCGAGAACGATGCGCGGATGCCTTCGGCGTCGTCAGCGATGGCCTTCACCTCTGGGAACGTCGCGGCAAAGGCGCTGGCGCTGGCGTCGAAGATCTCGTCGGGGTTTTGGCTCAGATAGGCGAACTCGCCGACGACCTCGACGGCGGCGCGGGCGGCGCCCATCGTGAATTGAGCGGTCTCCAGCGCCTGCTGCGTCGTCGTCAGGATCTGACCCACCTGGAGGCTGTCCTTCATCGCCTGAAAGAGCAGGCCGGCGAGGACGGCGCTGTCGCCGTCTGGCACCCCAAACGTGCCGGCGCGGGCGGGGAGCGCACCCAGAAGCAGCAAAGACGCGGTGCAAGCGGACAAGCGACGGCTCATGGATTCCTCGATTCGCAGAGTGAAGAAGTGAAAACTGCCGACGACGTCCGTCCCCTGCCCTGCCCTGCCCGGCCCGGCTGGAGCGGGCTCCCCCGCCCTGCCCGCCGCGCGATGAACGCAGCGGCTTTCATCGGGGGCGCTCGAGGTCGGCTTCGGTGAGCATGGTGCCGCGCTCGGCTAGGTCGACGAGGTCGAGCAGCGCGCGGACGTATCCGTCGCGGTCGGCGTCGACGACGGCGATGAAGGCTTCGGCCAGCAGCTCGCGTGGCGAGGCAAGGCGTTCGTCACGGGTGGGCGCGCTGGGCTGTGGGAGTCGGCCGCGGCGCGCCGTCTCGAGGTAGGCGACGGCGAGGTTGTGGTCGATGACGTCGATGGTGACGGACGCCGACGCCGGCAGCGGCTTCAGCGCCACTCGCAGCGTGTTGGTGCCCATCGCCGACGCCAGCTGCGGGAGCAGGCGGTAGGCGAGGCGTCGAATGCGGGCCATCGTTGCCGGCTCGACGGAGCTCAGCAGGTAGAGCAGCCCCTTGGGAAAGTCGGATTCCTTGGTGGCGTCGGCACCCTGCATCACAATCCCCTCGCTTCCGCAGACGGCGCCGAACGCTTCGCTTCGCCGTGAGCCGCACCCTTCGGGTACCGCTCCGCCAGGAACTTGATGGCGTCGAGGAGAGACAGCCGGCGATCTTCCATGACGCGCTTGCGCAGCGTGATGTCGGCGGGGTCGGTGGTGTTGAGCCAGATCTCGAACGGCGTCGCTCGGTACTGCAGCACGGCAGCCCGCTCGTCCTCGATGACGAGGACCTCGCTGTATCGGCCCTTCTCGGTGCGGATGTCCTTGAGCAGCGCGGCCGTCGCCGGCGGCAGCTTCAAGCAGGCCGCCGTCTTCGCCACCGCCGATGGCTTGTGCGGCAGCAAGAACGTGTTCGGCGAGTTCTCGATGATGGCCGCGGCGACGGGCGAGTTGACGAAGTCGTCGATGGACTGGGTGATGGCCCACGTCGACGCGCCCCACTTCCGGCCCGTCTTGTAGAGCTCCTTCAGGAGGTCGGAGGCCGTCTGGTTCGTCAGCAGCTTCCAAGTCTCGTCGAAGACGACGAACTTGGCGGCGCCGCGCGGGTAGCGCGCGAGCATCGACCAGATGCTGTTGGCGACGGCGAAGAAGAGGATGGTGGCAAGCTCTTGGTCCTTCTCGACGCCGTGGAAGTCGAAGACGAGCAGCTTCGTGTCGGCCTGATAGCTCGTGTGCCGGTTGAGGAGCGCCTCGCGGCGGTCGTCCCGCAGCCAGCCACGATCGAGCAAGCGGGCCATCTGCTGGCCGATCAACACCATCTCTTCGTCGTCGGACGCGTAGGCATTCATGACGGCGACGACGTCTTCGAGGAGAGGGGGTCGACCGGAGGCGCGTGTGCGGTCGTAGGCCTCCATGATGCAGGTGTCGGCGATGTTGAGGATGAGCGGCTTGGCGGGGTTCTTCTCGAGGTCCGGGAACGCCATGAGGCTGACGAGCCGCTTCAGGTAGCCCCGCTCGTTGGTGTCAATCTCGCGGATGCCGTTCGCTGTCGTGATGAGCTCGTCGTGCGGCTTGAACGGGTTGAACGAGATGCCCTTCGCGCCGTTGAGCGCGATGTAGCGCCCGCCGAGCACGTCGCAGAGGATGCGGTTGTTGTTCTCCAGCTCGCCGCCGCCCTGGACGTCGAGGATGACGACGGGGCCGCCCTCGGCGAGCGCGGCGTTCTGGACGATGTGGTTGAGCATGAAGGTCTTGCCGCCGCCCGAGGTGCCGAGCACAGCGGCGTTCTTCGAGGTGCGTCGCGAGCCGACGAAGCTGATCTTGCGCAGCGACTCCTGCCGCGTGTGCCAGACGACCTGGGCTTCGTCGTCGCCGAGCGACGGCGTGAACCACGGCACGAAGTGAGCGGCATTCGACGTCGGCAGCGTGTAGGCCCTCGGCGCGGCGAAGCCGTTCGCCGGCAATGTGCCGACGAAGCTGTAGAGCTGGCGCTGGGTCTCGGTGGTGCCGATGGCGCCGACTTCGCCGAACGCCTGCTTCAGCAGTCGGGTGGCGAGGTCGAGCTCATCGTGGTCGACGCCGGAGACGGCGGCGTAGAGCGAGGTCACGAAGATCCGCTCGCCCCGCTCGATGACGCCGCGGAGCGTGCCGCTGGTGGCGCGGAACGCCGCTTCGGCGTTCATGTCCTCAACGATGCCTGCGCGGTGCACCTGGAGCTGGTTCCGCTGCTTCGTGAGCTTCTCCTCGATCTCCTGCCGGTCCGTGGCGAGCAGCGTCGTCACGAGACGGAACGGGGTCGCACAGGCGAATTGCAGCTGCGACAACAGCGCCGGCGTCGTCTCCGCCGGCAGCTTCTGCAGGCTCATCATGCGGTGAAGCACGGGCGGGTCGTCGACGGTGAAGTGGTCCTCGCGCTCGCCCTTCGCGCCGCTGGAGGTCGTCCAGGCGAGGTCCCCAAGCGGCAGCTGCTCTCTCAGGGTGAGGGGCCGGAAGACAGCCCACTGCCCACGCGCCTCGGCGGCGGTGAGCTCGTCGGCAGAGTCGACGATGATAGGGAGCGGGTACTGCCGCGCGCTGTACGGGTTCAGCGCGGAGAAGACCTCGCCGATGAGGTCTTCCTCGGACATCGGCGTCAGCTTCTGGCCCAGCGCGCCCAGCTCGGTGGCGACGCGGCCGGCGACCTCGGCGAGGTGCACCCCTGCCCGCGTCAGGTCGTCCTTCGTGATCGTGTACGGGTCTTTGCGCGAGGTGCCGGTGAGGGCTTCAATGGCGCGGGTCCAGATGGGCCCCTGCCCTGCGTGGCTGCCAAGCGGCCCGAGCGCTGCCTTCTGGCCGACGTAATAGGTCAGCTTGCCGCGGACGAGGCCGACGTCTCGCCGCAGCGCCTTGGCCCGAACCCGGCGCATCTCGGCGAGCACCGCGTCGCCGCCCATGCCGCGGGACTCCATCTCGTCGCAGACGTCGTCGTAGCTGTAGCCGGTGCGCCATTCACTCTGGATGAAGGCGTCCTTCGGCAGCAGGTTGATTGCGCGCGCGACGTTGGCGGCGGCGCCGTTGAGACCGGCCGTGTCGGTCGCGGCGATGTCGACGCCGGAGGCGCGAAAACCGGCGACCATCGTGCCGTCCACCAGCACGAGCACCGACAGCGGCCCCGCGTTGGTCTTGACCGTGCGCGACGCCCAATAGGGCAGGTAGTGAGCGAGCGGGGGGAGCAGAGGCGACCTCGTGGAGTCAGAGCGAAAGAGAATTGGGGCGGTCGCCCCGATTTCGGGTCAGCGGGGGCGCAGGTCCTTGTCGAGGGGAAAGGGACGCAGCCCGGTATCGCGCTCCTTGTGCGAGAGCCGCCGGGGCGCGAGCGCCACGTGGATGAGCCGCTCGAGGTAGTCGGTCGGCTTGCGCCACTTCAGGACGAGCAACCCAACGGCTGTCGCCGCCGAGCCGATGAAGGCCCAGGCGGTCGAGGTCTCGAAGACGACGGCGGCGCCGAGCAAGACGAGACCCGGCACCGCGACGAATGGGATGTCCGAGAACGTCAGCCCGTACCAGCTCCAGCGCCAGTCGAGCTTTTCCGGCACAGGAACGCGTTCAAGCTGCACGCGACACCTCGCGGGCGGCTGAGCGGCGGAGGCGCGCAACGAGAACGGCGAAGACGACGATGACGGCGAGCGGGGCGAGCGTCGCCTCCATCTGCGCCCGGAACCGGGGCGACAGGGCGTCTTCGTCGACGACGATCTCACCGCCCTGCCCTGACGGCACTTCGACGTTGGTATCGGCGTTCGTTGGGTTCAAACGAAGAACCCCTTCACGAACTGCGCGAGCACGACGGCTCCAGCGATGAGGGCCGAGCCAATGACGGCGTTCTTCGCCTGGTCCTTCGCGCTCTGATCGCCAGAATTGTATTTGATGCCGGCGACGATGAAGCCGATGGCGCTGATCGTGATGCCAATGCCCTGCAGGAACTTCACGATGCTGTTGGCGAGGTCGGCGAACTGCGCCGGCACGTCGCCGGCGGCATGGGCCGGTGTGGCCAGAACGACGAGTGCGACGACGAGGACGACGTGGCTAGGACGCATGCGATCTCCGGGAGCGAACCGACCGGAGCACGACGTCCGGCCTGTAGGTGATGACGTTCGCCGACACCCAGAACGGGTAGAGGCGGGGGTTGTCGTGAGGTTGGAAGGCCGCTTCGAGAGCGCGCAGGCGGCGGCCCTTCATGGCCCACCGGCCAGCGTCGGCGTCAAAGATGGAGCCGTCGTCGCTGGGGCGGATGATGACGTCGAGCTTCGGCTGCTCGAGGAAGCGCAGGGGCAGGTCGAGCAGCTGCGATTCGATCGAGCGCATCGGGTTGTCGACGAGCAGCAGGCGAACCTCCGGCGGCTGTCCCGGCACTTGGAGGTGAGCGACGTCGAAGGGGAGGTAGCGGTGCGGCTTGAGGCGTCCGGGGCAGAGGGTCGTCGTCGACGACGGCGCCCGGTGCTCGCCCGCGAAGCTGCGGGTGACGAGCCCGCACAGGCGGCACCGCCACGGCTGCGCAACAAGCTCCTGCTTCAACGCGCCCGCGCAGGCGGGGCAGGGGGCAACGGCGGGAGCGTCCAGCGGGCCGCTCCACGGGCATTGACTGCACCGCCAGTAGAAGTGGGGCGTGAGCTCGGGGGCCCGCCGCAAGGCCTCCAGAGACGCATCCCGCCGTGGCTGGCCACCAGGGCTGCGTTGGCGGTGGCGGTCGATGAGGGACCTCCGGAGCGCCAGGAGGGCCGGCAGACCATTGCCTACGTTGAATCCATCTCCGCGAAGGGACGCCCAGAGCGCGGCGCGCTGCCAAGCCCAGCACGCGACGTCGTCGGTGGGCGGCTTGCGGACTTGGTCGGTGAAGGCCGCCGCCACCGATGGAAACGCAGTCCGGCCCTTCTCGGTGAGGTGGAGGATCGTCTGGCGGCTATCGGGGAGCAGAGCGCGGGTGAGGAAACCGCCGTCGACGAGGCGCTCAACGCGGGCATAGACGGCTCGGTCGCTTACCTTCGTTGTGCGGTCGCCGTCGCGAAAGAGCAGCTTGCCGAGGTGGGAGGCTGCGGCGCCGCGCAACTCGCCAAGGATATGGAGCAGGCGCTCGTTTCGGTCGTGAGGCCGCTCGGCCAAACCGTTGTTGTCTGGTATTCCCTTCACGCGGTTCGTACTACCGCGACCGGTATTACGAAGCAATCATCGGGAATACCGCCTCGCGCCTTCTCCGTCGGCGCGAGGCAGTCGCATCACATTCGCAGGCCGATAAACACCCGCGACAACTTCTTCCAATCGAAAGCAGCCGCAGCCGTGGGCTGAACAATCAGCTTGCCAGCGTCAACGCCAGCGCCGAGCGTGACCACCAAGTCGCCAGCGACGTCGACGCCGTCGTCAAGCAGCGCGACCTTGTCGACGACAGCAGTGACGGCACGCCCGGCCAAGAAGCGCGGCACCAAGCCGGCGATGACCACGCGGCAGGTGTGCGCAGGCGTCATCACCAGCTGGGCCCAACCGTCCGGGTCCATCGCCCGCAGATCGATCGACGTCTCAAGCACTGGCGGTGCGTCGAGCGTGGCAGCGCCGACGTCGGCCGTGTACTCGACGTGCAGGATCACGTCGCTGATGGTGGAAATGTCGACGTCGGTGGAGAGCCCGCCGTTTTGGTCGGCCGGGAAGCCGAAGCTCCAGTTGGTCTCGGCCTCGAGCGAGATGCCCGCCGTGTTCGGATCATCAGACACGATCGACGCCGCCACCGGCGACGACGCCTGCGCCTGGTTGTC
>JANNAY010001404.1:0-3692 GCA_031384945.1 Deltaproteobacteria bacterium | reverse complement strand
CGCCGCCACCGGCCGCGACGTCGACGGCGACGACGTCACCCTCGATGTCGAGCAGGTGCTCGGACCACCCGCGGCCCGCGTCTCGGGCTTTCTCGACGTGCTGACGGCCCCCGATGTGCCGACGACGTTGCTGTTTCACGTCACGGCCTTCGACGGCGTGGTGCGCTCAGAGCCCGATCCCGTGCGCGTCGTCGTCAACGCCACGGTGCAGAACCTGCCCCCCGAGCTGTCGCTGCCGTCGACGATCTACGCGACGCCTGGCGCGCCGTTCACCATCGACGCCGAAGACGGCGCCCGCGACGACGCCGGCCTCATCACCAGCTGGGAGATCGCGCAAGAAGAGACCGACGCCGTCGCCGTCTTGCCCACGGCCGTGTCCGAGCCGCGCGTCACGCTGGTCGCTGGTGCCGCCGGCGACCGTTACCGCTTCCGTGTCTCCGCCTACGACGACGGTGGCCTCGGCGTCACCGTCGAGGTCGAGGTCGTCGTCGAAGAGGCGGGACCGTACGTCGACCTCACGCGTGGCTCCGACGACACCGGCACCGGCGACGCCGCCCGCCCCTTCGCCACCATCGCCGCCGCCCTCGACACGGCGGCGCGCCACCGCTTTTCGCAGCTGCTGCTGGCGGTCGTTGACGGTGAGCAGTCGCATGCGCTCGCTGGGCGGCTGCCCGACGGACTCGGCCTGCAGGGCGGCCAGGTTTGGAACGGCGTCGCCTATGACGCCGGTGGCGCCCCCGCCGACGTCGAGGTCATCGGCGACGCGTTCGTCGTCGAGGGCGACGTCGGCGCCGTCTCGTTCACCGGCGCTGGCGCGCTGCACCTCGAGCAAGACGTCAATCTCGACGACGTCACCGCAGCAGGCATCCTCGCCGTCGACGCCGGCGCCCGCGTCACCGCCCGCACATTTGCCGGCGCCATCGTCGTCAGCGACGCCGACTTCAGCTGCGACGGCTGCACCGCGACCACGGTCACGGCGACGGCATCCTCCATCGAGCTCCGCGCCGGATCTTTCGGCGCCGTGAGCGTCGACGGCGGCGTCTTCATCGCCGGCGACGACGTCACCCTCGACGCCGTCGTGGTCGCTGGCGGCGCCAACCTCGCCCTCGGCACCGTCGACGCCGTCTCGCTCAGCGTCGACGACGGCGCGGTCAGCGTCGACGGTGGCCGCTTCCGAGGGGTGAGCGTGGCCGCGACGTCGAGCTTGCGCGGCGCGCTGTTCGTCACCGATGACGGCGTCACCGGCCAGGGCGTCGTCGACCTCGAAGACAGCGACATCGCAGGCGGCGTCACCGGCGCAGACGTCAGCCTCGTCAGATGCGTCGTCAACGGCACCGTCACCGCCGCCAACGCCTTTGTCGAAGCCAGCATCGTCATCGGCACAGCCGTCGCCGTCGACGTCGACAACGGCGCGCTGCGTCAGTCGACGTTCATCTCCAGCGACGTCGTCCTCGTCGTCGGCGCCGACGTCGTCGTCGAAAACGTCGTCGTCAAAGGCCCCGTCGCAGGCGTAGTGCCCGTCCTCACCCACCACACAGGCTTCGTCGTCGACGAAGGCTTCGTCGACTGCGACAGCTGCGTCGCCGGCGACCCCGACGACGTTGACGCCTTTGGCCACCTCGGCGCAGGCGCAAACCCCTTCGTCGACGCTGGCGCCGACCTCGGCATCGAATTCGACGTCGACGCCGAAGCCTTTGGCTTTGCCCCCGACCTCGGCGCTGACGAACGCGCTGAAGACGGTTGACAGCCAATGGGCGGCTGATACTTCTTGGACAGCCCGTGTGGGGTTGTAGCTCAGTTGGGAGAGCGCTAGAATCGCACTCTAGAGGTCGCAGGTTCGATCCCTGTCAGCTCCACCAGAAACCCCGGTTCGCCGGGGTTTTTTTATTGCTACGAAGCCTGAGATGCCGCTGCCTGTCGTCGACAACCTGCGCCTGAGCGAGCTCGGTCCCGCGCCCGAAAAGGCGGGATTGCCGTCGCTTTGGTCGCTGTCGGTCGAAGAGCTCCAAGCGTTGGGCAAAGGCGCCGGCTTCGACGGATCGCCAGCGGCGCTCTTTCGCCGCGTGCAGCGCGTGCGCGAGTGGAAAGACGGCGACGTCGACGTCGGCGCCCGCGCCCGGGCGCTGCTCGCCCTCACCGATCGCAGCCTGCCGGCGATCACCGCCGAGGCGCCGTCTGACGACGGCTCGACGCGCCTCGTGCTGACGACGTCAGACGGCCACAAGATCGAGGCAGTGCACATGCCGCGGCCGCACGTGAGGGCGCCGCGCACGACCTTTTGCATCTCGTCGCAGGTGGGCTGCGCGATGGGCTGCACGTTTTGCGCGACGGGCACGATGGGCATCGTCCGCAACCTGACGGCCGGCGAGATCGTCGGGCAGGTGTTGGCCCTGATGAAGTGGCGCGGTCCGGCGACGGGGCACCAGCTGAACCTCGTGTTCATGGGCATGGGCGAGCCGCTGCACAACCTCGCGCATGTCACGAAGGCCATCGCGGTTCTGTGTGACGAGCGCGGCATCGGCATGTCGGCCAAGCGCATCACGGTGTCGACGTCAGGGCTGGTGCCGAAGATCATCGAGCTGTCGCAGACGACGCCGCGGCCGATGTTGTCGGTGTCGATCAACGCCGCCGACGACGTCACGCGATCGCGGGTGATGCCGGTGAACCGCGCGTGGAATTTGGCGACGTTGAAGAAGACGTTGCTGGCGTATCCGTTCGGGCGCGGCGAAAAAGTGTTGCTCGCGTACGTGCTGCTCAAAGGCGAAAACGACGCCGACGACGACGCCGTCAGACTCGCCGAATTCGCCGCCGGCCTCAGAGCCAACGTGAATTTGATTCCGCTCAACGAGCATGCGCGCACGGCGCACAAGGCCCCCGACGACGAGTGGGTCGCCCGCTTCTCGCGCACGCTGTTCGCGGCGCTGCGCGAGCGTGACTTCAAGGGCGTGTTGACGACGAGAAACAACCGCGGGCGCGACATCCAGGGGGCCTGCGGTCAGCTGGTGCAAGACGACGACCCGCGGTCTTGAGATTCACAACCCCGGTTGGCGATCGGCATGGCGCTCCGGCCGCGGTGGTCTTTGTCGCGGTCCGCGTTCAGGAGGCGACCTCGTCGAGCAGCTTCGGCCGCCCACCTGAAAAGCAGGTCAGCTGCGCGTGCCGTGGGCCTCGGGGTGGGGAATCTTTGGGAACAACCAAGACATGAAGGCGTCGACCGAGCGCGTCTGCAGGTAGACCTTGCCGGGGCCGACAAGGTCGACGACGAGGCCTTCGCCGGAGAACAGCGTGCTCTTCATCCCGCCCACCCGACGAACGGCTTGTTGCATCCGCTCGTCGAACGCGACGACGTGGCCGGTGTCGATGGTGAATCGTTGCTGCGGCGCGAGATCGATCTCGTGGATGGCGCCATAGCTCGAGAGAATCAGCGGGCCGTTGCCCTTGATGCGCAGCATGACGAGCGCGCCTGAGGCGAAGAAGGACTTGGCGCCTCCCCAGCCGGTTTCGGTTTCGATGCCGCCGCCGCTGGCGACGTAGGATCCCGACTGCACCAGCAGTGGCGTGTCTTTGACGTCGAGGGCAAAGAGATCGCCGGGCAGGGCGGGTGCGAGCAACAACTCGCCGCCGTTGCTGCCAGCGGTGTACGTGTTCTGAAAGAAGGACTCGCCGCCAAACATCGAGCGCGCCAGCGAGGT
>JANNAY010001389.1:0-5500 GCA_031384945.1 Deltaproteobacteria bacterium | reverse complement strand
ATGAGCGCATCTTTTTCGCCCTGGTCACCGACCTGCGCGACGCTGCCACCGCGGTCGTCGACGGTGACGACGCCCTCGTCGCCCGCGCCGTCGCGGGCATCGCCGCGCTCAACGTCAGACACGCCGCCCACGGCCTGCCGTTTTTCTTGCTGCACCGCGCCCGCCGCGAGAACCGCGCCGAGGGCGTGTGGATGGGCCGCGAGCGCAAACGCGGCAAGCTCGACGATCTCAACGCGACGTTGCGCGGCGCCGTCGACCGCTTCGTGGTCGTTGAAGGCGACCTCGGGCGCCTGCAGGCCGTGCGCTACGTCATCGCCCTCGACGCCGACACACGGCTGCCGCGCGACAGCGCGCGCTTGTTGGTGGCGACCCTCGCGCATCCCCTGCACCGCCCCGTCTACGACGACGTCAGCGGCCGCGTCGTCGGTGGCTACGCCATCTTGCAGCCACGCGTGGGCGTGAGCATGACCAGCGCGCTGCAGACGCGCTTCGCGCAGTTGTTCGCCGACGCGCCCGGCATCGATCCGTACACGCGCGCCGTCTCTGATGCCTACCAAGACTTCTTCGGCGAAGGCTCATTCATCGGCAAAGGCGTCTACGACGTCGACGCCTACGCCGCCGCCGTCGACGGCCGCTTTCCTGACAACCGCGTGTTGAGCCACGACTTGCTTGAAGGCGCCCACGCCCGCTGCGGCTTCGTCAGCGACGTCGTCTTGATTGAAGATCACCCGCCGCGCCTCGCTGTCGAGCTCGTGCGCCGCGCGCGCTGGATCCGCGGCGACTGGCAGATTGCGGCGTGGTTGCGCTCACCACCGACGGGCGCCGCCGGGCGCCCGCCGGCGACGCTGTCGCGCCTGTCGCGGTGGAAGATCTTCGACAACCTGCGGCGCAGCCTCGTATCGCCTGCGTTGTTGCTTCTGCTCTGCGCCTGCTGGCTCGAGAAGAGCGCCGCTGTCCTCGCCTCCGTCGTCGTCGTCGTCGTCGTCTTTCTGCCGGGGCTGCTCGGCGCGCTCGCGGCCATCGGTCGCCGGGGCGGCGACGCTTCGCGCCGGCAACGTGCGCCGTCGGTGTTGCGCGACCTCGGCCGACAACTGCTGCGCGATCTGCTGACGCTCGCCTGGCTGCCCGCCGACGCCGCGCTCGCACTGCGCAGCATCGGCCTCGCGCTGTGGCGGGTGAACATCAGCGGCCGTCGTCTGCTCGAGTGGCGCACAGCCAGCGACGCGTCGCGCGCGGCGCGCCACGGCATCGGGGGATGCTACGGCGCCTTGTGGGCCGCCCCGGTCGCCGGCGTCGTCGTCGTCGTCGTGCTCGCGGTCTTCGAGCCGCGCAGCCTCGGCGCCGCCGCGCCCGTCGCGCTCTTGTGGCTGATCGGACCGCTGGTCGCCTGGTTTCTCGGCGAGCCCTTGCCGCCGCGGCGCACGACGCTCGACGACGCCGACCAGCGCTTTCTGCGCGGCGTGGCGCGCCGCACCTGGCGGTTCTTCGAGCGCTACGTCACCGCCGCCGACAACCACCTGCCGCCAGACAACTTTCAAGAAGAGCCCTTTCGCGGCGTCGCGCACCGCACGTCGCCGACGAACATCGGGCTGGCGCTGACGGCGAACCTCGCCGCCCGCGACTTCGGCTACCTCACGACCGGCGGCCTCATCGTGCGCACGACGGCGACGCTCGACGCCCTCGATCGCCTGCCGCGCTACCGCGGCCATTTCTTCAACTGGTACGACACCGAGACCCTCACCCCGCTCGAGCCGCGCTACGTCTCGACTGTCGACAGCGGCAACTTGTGCGGCCACTTGCTCGTGCTCGCCGCCGGCCTCGACGAATGCGCTGCCAACGACGTCGACCCCGCCACAGACCCCGCCACAGACAGCGTTCGCGTCTGGGCCGGCCTCGAAGACGCCTGCGGCCTCGTCGACGACAACGCCGCCGTCAAAGACGCCATCGCCGCCAAAGACTTTGACGCCGTCATCGTCGCTGCCGACGCCTGCGGCGGCGCCGCCGACTCCTTCGCCTACGCCCTCGGCGCACAAGCCCGCGCCGCCAGAGACGAAGACCACAGCGACGGCGCCAGAGGCGTCCGCGCCCGCGAGCTGCGCGTGCTCGCTGCCCGGGCGCGCGCGCTCGCCGTCGTTGAGTGGGCGTTTCTCTACGACGAGAAGCGCGGGCTCTTGTCGATCGGGCTGAATGTCGGCGAGCACCGCAAAGACGAGAGCTTCTACGACCTGCTCGCGTCAGAGGCGCGGCTCGGCAGCTTCGTCGCCATTGCCCAGGGTGCGCTGCCGCAGGCGCACTGGTTCAGCCTCGGACGTGCGCTGACGACGTCCGCGGGGCGTCCGGCGCTGCTGTCGTGGAGCGGCTCGATGTTCGAGTACCTGATGCCGCTGCTGGTGATGCCGAGCGATGAGCGCACGCTGCTCGACGAGACCCACCGCGCCGTCGTCGAACGGCAGATCGAATACGGAGACAGCAAAGGCCTCGCCTGGGGCATCTCTGAATCGGGCTACGCCAAGACCGACGCGCAGCAGAACTACCAGTACCGCGCCTTTGGCGTGCCCGGCCTCGGCTTCAAGCGCGGCCTCGCCGACGACGTGGTCGTCGCCCCCTATGCCAGCGCGATGGCGCTGATGGTCGACGCCCGCGCCGCGGTGAAGAACCTGCGCCGCCTCGCCAAAGAAGGCGTGCTCGGCGCCTGCGGCTTCTACGAGGCCGTCGACCACACCGCTGCGCGCATGCCGCCGCAGAAGCAGAGCGTCACCGTGCGCTCGTACATGGCGCACCACCAGGGCATGGCGTTTCTGTCGTTCTGCTTCGTGCTCAAAGACCGGCCGATGCAGCGCCGGTTTCTTGCCGACCCGGCGCTGCGCGCCACCGAGCTGTTGTTGCAAGAGCGCGTGCCCCTCACGCCGCCCATCCAGCTGCACCCCGCCGAGGCGTCGTCGCTGCGGGTGGCCACCAACGACGGCGCGCCGGGCGTGCGCGCCTACAACACACCATCGACGCCGCGCCCCGAGGTGCACCTGCTGTCGAACGGCCGCTACCACGTCGCCGTCAGCAACGCCGGCGGCGGCTACAGCCGCTTCGGCGACCTCGCCGTCACGCGCTGGCGCGAAGACCCCACCGCCGATGCCCTCGGCAACTTCTGCTACGTCAAAGACGTCGACGGCGGCGCTGCGTGGTCGACGGCGCACCAGCCAACGCTGCGGCGCGCCGACCGCTACGAGGCAGTCTTCAGCCCCGGCCGCGCCGGCTTTCGCCGCACCGACGGCGACATCGAGACGCAGACCGAGATTTGCGTCTCGCCCGAAGACGACGTCGAGCTGCGCCGCGTGCGCATCACCAACCGCAGCCGCGCGCCGCGCACGCTCGAGATCACGAGCTACGCCGAGGTGGTGTTGGCGACGCCTGCCGCCGACGCCGCGCATCCGGCGTTCAGCAACCTGTTTGTGCAGACCGAGCTGCTGCGCGCTGAGCAAGCGATTCTCTGCACGCGCCGTCCGCGCTCAGCACACGAGAAGCCGCCGACGCTGCTGCACCTGATGGCCCTCTACGGCGCCGAGCAAGGACCGACGAGCTTCGAGACCAGCCGCGAGGCCTTTGTCGGCCGCTGCGGCACGCTGCACGCGCCGCAGGCCATGACGCGCGCGGCGCTCAGCGACAGCGAAGGCTCCGTGCTCGACCCCGTCGTGGCCATCCGCAACCGCGTGACCATCGAGCCGCACCAGACAGTGACGCTGCACATGGTCACCGGCGTCGCCGAGTCGCGCGAGCGCGCCTTGACGCTCGTCGAGAAGTACCGCGACCGCCACTCTGCCGATCGCGCCCTCGAGCTGTCGTGGACGCAGAGCCAGGTCGTCTTGCGCCGCCTCGACACCAGCGACGCCGACGCCCAGCTCTACGAGCGCCTCGCCTCGTACGTGCTCTACAGCAACCCGACGCTGCGCGCCGCCGACGACATCGTGCAGAAGAACCGCCGCGGTCAGTCGGCGCTCTGGGGCTACGGCATCTCGGGTGATTTGCCGATCGTGCTCGTGCGCATCGGCGACATCGCCGAGCTGCAGCTGGTGCGGCACTTGTTGAAGGCGCAAGCCTATTGGCGGCTCAAGGGTCTCATCGCCGACCTCGTCATTTGGAACGAAGATCCGTCGGGGTACCGCCAAGAGCTCAACGACCGCATCCTCGCCCTCGTCGCAGCCACCGGCGACATCAACCTCGTCGACAAACCCGGCGGCGTCTTCGTGCGCCGCGGCGAGCAAATCTCTGAAGAAGACAAGCTGCTGCTGCAGGCCGTCGCCCGCGTCGTCGTCAGCGACACCGCCGGCACCCTGGCTGAGCAGCTCGACAAGCGCAGCGTCGTCGCCAACGACGTCGACCTCTTCGCAGGCGCCGACCGCCGCGTCGCCGTCGCAGAGTCGTCTTCGCAGTCGCCAGCGCCGACGTTGACGACGCGCACCGACCTCGCGGCGTGGAACGGCCTCGGCGGCTTCACGCCCGACGGACGCGAGTACGTCATCAACACGTCGGCGCAGCAGCGCACGCCGGCGCCGTGGGTCAACGTCATCGCCAACCCGTGGTTCGGCACCGTCGTCAGCGAGAGCGGCGGCGCCTACACGTGGTGCGAGAACGCCCACGGACACCGGCTGACGCCGTGGGGCAACGACCCCGTCACCGACGCCAGCGGCGAAGCCGTCTACCTCCGCGACGAAGAAGACGGCCGCGCCTGGTCGCCGACGCCGCTGCCAGCGCCCGGGCCGGGCCGCTACGTCACCCGCCACGGCTTCGGCTACAGCGTCTTCGAGCACGAGAACGCCGGTGTGCGCAGCGCGCTGACCACGTTCGTCGCCACCGACGCGCCGCTGAAGTTCATTCTCATCAATTTGAAGAACACCAGCGACCGCCCACGGCGCCTGTCGCTCACCGGCGTCTTCGACCTCGTGCTCGGCGCGACCCGCGCGCCCAACCTGCCGCACATCGTCACCAACGTCGACGTCAAGAGCGGCGCTGCCTTTGCGCACAACGCCTACAACAACGAATTCGCCGACCGCACCGCCTTTCTTGATGTCAGCGAAGCGCGCCGCACGGTGAGCGGCGATCGCACCGAGGTGCTCGGTCGCAACGGCACGCGCGCGGCCCCGCGCTTCTTGAAAAAGAAGCAGCTGTCAGGACGCGTCGGCGCCCGCCTCGACGCCTGCCTCGCCATGCAAGTCGTCGTCGAGCTCGCCCCCGGCGAAGAACGCGAAGTCGCCTTTACCTTCGGCTCGGGCCGCAACCGCGACGACGCGCGCCATCTTGTGGGGCGCTTTCGCGGCACCGGCGCAGCACACGTCGCCCTGGGCGGTGTCTGGGACTACTGGAACCGCACCCTCGGCGCCGTGAACGTGCAGACGCCCGACGCCACGCTGAACTTTCTCGCCAACGGCTGGTTGCTCTACCAGGTGCTCGCCGCGCGCATGTGGGCGCGCAGCGGCTACTACCAATCCGGCGGCGCCTTCGGCTTTCG
>JANNAY010001378.1:0-1560 GCA_031384945.1 Deltaproteobacteria bacterium | reverse complement strand
GTCGCCGTAGACGTCGAGGACGATGGGGACGCCAGCGGGGCGGTCGTAGCCGAACAAGACGGTGCCGCTGACGTCGAAGTCGTTGCGGTCTTGTACGACGTCGTCGACCTCGAGCCGGATCGGGGCATCGGGCAAGCCGGCGGTGACGTAGCGACCACCGAGATCAACGCGCAGGCGCAGGCCGCGCTGCACGGTGTCCATGTAGGTGGGGACGACGCTGGCGTCGATGCTGGGGGCAGCGACGTTGGCAGCGGCGCCGGCTGCCGGAGCAGCAGCGGCCGACGGCGGCGTCGCGACTTGCGCCGATGCCGACGACGCTGTGACAGCGGCGAACGAAGCAGCGACGAAGTTGCGGAGATGGTGTGGAGTCACGAAGCCCTCTTTCTCTCGCACGATCAGGGAGAGCAGCTTTCACCAAACCCGACCGTCGAGTCCAGCGCTGTGCGCGCTTTTTCCGTCGAGAACAAAAGAAAAGCGGCCCTCGCGGGCCGCTGTTCTTTTGCGTCGCAAGCGGAAGGGCTCAGAGCCCTTCGTCAGGAACGCAGCGCAGGTCAGCGCCCTGGACCACGGTGTCGCCCTTGCGGACGATGCAGCCGACGCCGTCGCCACGGGCGTCTTTGCTGTTCGCCAGCTCGGTGACGACGACGGAGCGCATGCGCGCAACGGTGCGCTGCTCGAGCGGCCGGGCGCCGAGGGGCCAGGCGTCGCGCAGGCGACGGCCGCCCTTGTCGGCGAGGGCGTCGAGCGCGAGGCCGCGGGAGACCGCGACGACGCCGCCAGAGGCCGGGTAGGTGAAGATCTGCCGCGTGGCGTTCTTCGGGTCGAACGGCGTGAGGGGATCCCAACGCTCCATCGACATGCGGAAGCCGCGGAAGGCGTCGGGGTCTTCGTCGGCGGCCTTCAGCTGGTTTCTGAAGTCGGTGACCGGCGTGACGTTGATGGCGCGCAGGTTGTTGCCGTCGGCAACGAGGACGAAGGACCGCGTGGGCACCTCGGCCATCGTCACGGCGGTCGCGTTGTTGATCTGTCCACCGCCGGGGATGTTCAGGATCGTCTCTTCGAGGCGCGGGTCGGCCGGCGTCGAGACGTCGAGGATGCGGACACCGTTGCGACCGTCGGCGACGACGAGGCGGCTGCCCCACATCGTCACGCCGCGCGAGTCGGCGGGCTGCTGCAGGTCGATGAGGGCGCGGGCGATCGCGTTGGTGTTGACCGGTTGCGCGTCGGTGCTGATCGAGCCGTCGGCCAGACGACCTTGCACGAGCGGGTAGACGACGGGGCCGACGTCGAAGACTTCGACGCCGCCTTCGCCGGTGGCGACGTAGGCGAAGCGGCCGGTGATGAAGGCATCGAGGGCCGGACGGCGTGTCTCGAAGTTCACCAGCTCGGCGAGCGGCGCGCCAAGGTCGATGTCGGCGAGCTTGTTGGGGTTCTCGCCGATCTGGAAGACCGCGAGGCCTTCAGCGTGCGTGACAAAGGCGAAGCGGCCATAGAGGCGGACGCGGGTCACGGCGTCGAGGCCATGGGCGAGCGAGCCGACCACGATCGAGCCCTGGCGCC
>JANNAY010001357.1:0-1535 GCA_031384945.1 Deltaproteobacteria bacterium | reverse complement strand
GTGGCGGCGGTGGCGGACGCGGCGGACGCGGCGGCGGCGGCGGCGACCGCTGGTGAGCTGACGACGGCTGCGACGACATGCCGGAAGCGCGGGACCCTGGTGGCCCCGCGTTTTTCGTTTCAGCACCAGATCTCTGAGGGCACAGCCGGCGGCGCGGCCGACGACGACGCCGCGGGAGACGTGGCACGGGTCACGCTACGGAGCGCCCATGCAGCTCAGGGGAAGTCTCGCCGTCATCGTCGTCATCAACGCCTTCGTCGGGGTCGCCGCCGAAGAAGCCCACGCCTGCGGTGGCTTGTTCTGCTCGCAGTCGTCGCCGACGCCGGTGGACCAGGCGGCCGAGCGGATTCTCTTCGAGGTGCTCGACGACGGCAGCGTCAGCGCCACCGTCGAGATCAAGTACGAGGGCAACCCCGCAGAGTTCTCGTGGATCGTGCCCGTCAGCGGCACCCCCGACTTTGTCGAGGTCGCCGGCAAAGACGAGCTGCAGCTGCTCGACCTCGCGACGGCGCCGACCTTCTTGCCGCCGACGCCCGACTGCCCTGGGTTCGGCGGCGGCGGCGGCTTCGGCTTCTACGGCTGCGCCACCGAAGACCTGTCTGCGCCCATCAGCGACGCCGTCGGCATCGGCGAAAACGGACCCGGCGGCGTCAACGTCGTCGAATACCCCAGCGTCGGCCCCTTCGACGAGATCGTCGTCGTCGATGGCGGCAGCGCTGATGTGTTGATGGCCTGGCTCAACGACCACGGCTACCGCGTGAACGAGGCGATGCGGCCGTTCATCGCCGACTACATCGACGAGGGGTATTCGTTTCTCGCCACGCAGCTGCGCGCCGACGCGACGGTGCAAGACATGGCGCCCATTCGCTTTCACTGTCCGCAGCCGAACCCCGAGATTCCGCTGCGCTTGACGGCCATCAGCGCCGAGCCCGAGATGGGCTTTCTCGTCTTCGTCGCCGGCAGCGAGCGCTACGCGGCGCTGAACTACGACAACGTCGTCATCGACGCCGCCGACCTCAGAAACGGCGTCGACAAAAACGGCACGCCGGTCAGCAACTACTTCGGGCTCATCAGCCAGCGCCTCGACGAAGCGGGTGGCCAGGGCTTCGTCACCGAGCGCGCCGACGTCGCCGCCAACGTCGCCAATGGACTCGCCAACGTCTTTCTCGGCACCGAGACCGAAGCCGCGTCGCGGGCGCACCTCGATGAGGTCCTGCGCAACCGCGCCTTCGTCACCCGCTTCTACGCACGCATGAACCCCGAAGAGATGACGGTCGATCCGATCTTCTCCGACGCCGGCAACAGCGCCGTCGTCAACGGCGTGCTCGATCTCTCGTCGCAGCGGACGGGCGTCTGTGGGCTCGAGCAGGCGCCCACCTGCGGCACCCGCTACTGCGGCGACGGCGACGCCTGCGCGGTCGCCGACCTCGACGTCGAAGGCTGCGTCTGCCGCGGCGACCACGTCGCCCGCTTGATCAACAGCCCCACCGGCGGCGCGGACGTCGTCTGCACACCGCCGGCGATCGATCTGCACG
>JANNAY010001346.1:0-12039 GCA_031384945.1 Deltaproteobacteria bacterium | reverse complement strand
CCTGGCCCCCCGAAACCGGGGGGAAGTCGACACCCGTGACGTCGTCGAAACTGAGACCAAGCGCTCGAAGCTGCAGCCTCCCGCGGGTGTGCACTTCCCCCCGGTTTCGGGGGGCCAGGGGGGCCTTCAGGGGCGAGCTTCGACGCGCTCTCGAGCGGCCGCCACGTCGGAGTGACGTCGGGGCGCCACCGCAAAGACGCAGTGGCGACGACGACAGAACCCCTTGCGATCGAGGGCGGCGTCGTCGATGACCGGGGCATGGCCGGACCGTTCACCGTCGTCGTCTCGGGGCTGCGCGCCTTCGACTCTGCTCTCGCGAAAGCGGTGGCCAAGCGCCTGCGCGCCGCCGACCTCGTCGTGCGCGACGCCGAAGACGCCTTTGAAGAAGGGGCCGCCGACGCGGGCGTGGTCGCCGTCGTCCACCTCGGCGGCGCCGTGTCGACGTCGTGGCGGCTCGACGACGCCGTCACCGAAGACCTGTTCGAGACCAGGGCGCTGCTTGAGCGCGCGAGGTCGTGCGGGGCGCCGTTCATCTTCGTGTCGCGGCTGTCGGTCGCCGGCGGCAAACACGGGTTGATCGCCGAGGTCGATCCGCGCGGGGTCGCGTTCGGCGGCGGCAACGTCAAGGGCGCCGACGTCGACGTCGACAAAGAGCGCGACGCCCTCGCCGGCGTCGTTTCGTTCACGCGGCAGAGCTTGCACCACGCCGACGCCGAAGCGCGGCGCATCCAAGAGGTGCGCGAGCGGCTGGTCGATCGTGGCGGTCCGTCGCGCGGACGCGGCTTCGACAACGCCGTCGCCGACGCCGTGCACGCCGAGCTTGGCCGCGCCCTCAAGGCCGCCCTCGTCGAGCGCGCCGCCGGCTGGGGCTTTCCCACCGCGTCGACCGGCGCGGTGCGCGGCTACACCCGCGCCCTCGGCGAGCTGATGGCCGCCCGCGCATCAGACGCGGGCGCAGACGGCGACGGCGTCAACGTCACCATCGTGCGGCTGCCGGCGCTGTTGGCGTCGATCGGCGAAGACGACGGCGACGGCGCCGGCCTCGCTCCGCTGCTCGATCGCGTGCACGAAGGTGCTTTGCGGTTGCCGTTTCACCCGCGCGCCCGCGCTGAAGTGTTGCCCCTCGACGTCGTCGCCGACGCCGTCGCCGCCGTCGTGCGCGCCCCCATCGTCAGCGCGCCGCCGCAGCCGCTGACCATCGTGCACGTCGCCACCGCCGACAAAAACCCGCTGCCCGTCGATCGCCTGCTCGACCTGCTCGATCTGCATTTGCGCAAAGACGACGACGCTCCGCTGCACCGGCAGTTGGCCTGGCGCGCCCTCTCCGTCGACGACGCGCAGGCCCTGCCCCCCGGCCTCGATCAAGCGCGTGACCTGTCGCTGCGCGCCGCCGCCGCCGCCGCCTCGGTCGCCGCCTCCGCCGTCGGCCGCGTCGTCGGCAGCGGCGGCAGCGACGTCGTCGACGAGTTCGCCGTCGCTGTCCGATCGATGGCGCGTCCCGCCGGCAAAGACGTCGCGCTGTGCAGCGCGCCGCCCTTCTTCGACGACGACGTTCGCTTCGCGCAGCGCGGCCTGCGCATGGCCTGCACGCGCGCGCAGCTGCCGGTCGTCGACACCGGCGCCGTCGACTGGCGCGATCATCTGCGCAAGCGCCACCTGCCCTCGCTCGATGCGCGGCGGGCGAAGCGGCTCGCCGCCAGAGAGAAGAAGCCGATCCCGCCGTTCGACTCGCTGGCGCACCTGCTCGTCGAGGCGGCGGCGCGGCACAAGAACAAGGCGGCGCTGAGTCTCTTTCTCGCCCCGCTCACGACCGCCCCCGCCAGCGCTGAGAGTGTCGGCGCGCGCGATGACGTCGTCGATCTCTCGTACGCCGAGCTGTTGGAGCGTGCGCGCGCTGCGGCCTTGCGCCTCGAACAAGCCGGCGTCGTCGCTGGCGACCGCGTCGTGCTCGCCGCCAACAACCACCCCGACTGGGCCGTGGTCGCGTTCGGGGTGTTGCTGCTGCGCGCGACGCTGGTGCCCCTCGACGCCAACATCGCCGAAGACGCCGCCGCGAACGTGCTGAAGAAGGCGCGGCCGAAGCTGTGTGTCATCGACAAAGGCGTGCGCGAGCGCGTGGGCGCGGTGTTGAGCCAGCCCGTGCTCGACGTGCACCTCACCGCGGTGAGCGGTCCCGGCATCGATCTGACGACGCGGACGCTGCCGGCGTCGGCCGAGCTCGCCTCGATCTTGTTTACGTCGGGCACGACGGGCGAGCCCAAGGGCGTGATGCTCACGCACGGCAATTTCACGGCGCTCATCGGCTCACTGCTCGCGGTGTTTCCCGTGACGGGCACCGACCGCATGTTGTCGGTGCTGCCGATCCACCACACGTTCGAGTTCACGTGCGGCTTGTTGATGCCGCTCGCCGCCGGCGCAACAGTGTATACTCCTGATGCCGTCATTGGCGAGCGCGTGCTGTATGCCATGAAGGCCGCGAAGATCACAGCCATCGTCGGCGTTCCGGCGCTGTGGCAGCTGCTCGAGCGCCGTATCACCAAGCAAACACAAGATCGTGGTGAGCTGCAGGCCTCGGTCTTCAACACGCTATTGAAGATCAACAAGTCGCTGGGCAAGAAGTTCGGCGTCTCGGCCGGCAAGGTGCTGTTGAAGCCCGTGCACGACCAGTTCGGCGGACACCTGCGCGTGCTCATCAGCGGCGGCTCGGCGTTGCCCCCCGCCGTGCACGAGATGTTTCAAGGCCTCGGCCTGCCGCTCGCCGAGGGCTACGGCCTCACCGAGACCGCACCGGTGCTCACCGTCGCCGAGGGCAAGATGGGACTGCCGGCGGGCACGGTCGGCCACGCGCTGCCCGGGGTCGAATTGCGTCTCGTCGACGTCGACAGCGGCGCCCTCGTCAGGCTGCCGGGGCAGATGGGCGAGATTCAAGCCCGCGCTGACAACGTCATGCAGGGCTACTTCGAGAACCCCGAGGCCACCGACGCTGTGCTGTTGAAAGACGGCTGGCTGCGCACCGGCGACCTCGGCACCATCGCCCGAGACGGCACCGTGCGCATCGTCGGCCGCAGCAAAGACGTCGTCGTCAGCGCCTCGGGCGAAAACATCTATCTCGATGACGTCGAGAAGAAGCTCGAGAGCATCCCCGGCGTCTTTGAGCTGTCGCTGTTGGGCATCCCCGACCCCAAGGGCGGCGAGCGCCTCGCCTGCATCTTCGTCGCCTCCGTCGCCGACGACGCCCGCCCCGGCTTCGACAAAGCGACGGCAGATCCTGAGGCGCAGCAGAAGGCGCGGCAGGCGCTTGGCCAGCGGTTGCTCAAGCTTCCTGGCTGGCAGCGGGCCGCTGTCGTCGAGGTGCATGATGAAATTTTGCCGCGCACCGCCTCGCGCAAGGTCAAGCGCAAAGACCTGAAGAAGTGGCTCGAAGAGCTGCTCAAGAAGCGCGAAGCCGAAGCCGCCGAGGCACTGGCGCAGCGCGGCGGCGTCGACGACAACGTGGTCACGCTCTCGCCGGTGCGGCTGGCCATCGCGCGCACCGCGGGCGTCGATCCGGCGAAGGTGGCGGCGTCGACGTCGCTGCCGGCCGACCTGGGCTTTGATTCGCTGATGTGGGTCGAGCTGCAAGGGCAGCTCGAGGCGCTCACCGGCGTGAAGCTCGATCCTGAAGTGTTGGTGACGAAAGAGACGGCCGCCGAGGTCGAGCTGCTCGTCCAGAACGGCCCGCTCGCCAAAGACGCCGGCGCCGCGATGAACAGCGAAGGCCGGGTCAGCATCGGCGGCCGCGGCGGCAAAGACGGCAACAACGGCAAAGACGAAGACAAAGACGCGCTCGATCGCTTGCCGCCGGTGGTGCGCGAGGCCCTCGAGCTCGCCGTGCGGGCGCCGTCGATCAAAGCGGGCCGCGCCGGCGTTTCTTTGTTTCAACAGACGCTCTATAGCCAGGGCTTTGACACAACCGTTGAAGGCGCCGCGTTCATCCCCGCCAACCGCAATGTGATTGTGGTGGCGAACCACACGTCGCACCTCGACACGGGGTTGGTGAAATACGCGCTCGGTTCGTATGCCGAGATGCTGCGACCCCTCGCGGCGAAAGACTATTTCTTCGAAGGCAATCCCCTCAAGGTCGCCTTCTTTGAGAACCTCACAAATCTCGTGCCCATCGACCGCGAGACCGGGTCGGGCCTCGCGTTCGAGCAAGCGAAGGCGGTGGTCGAGCAGGGCCACATCGTCTTGATCTTTCCCGAGGGCACGCGCCGCGAAGACGGCACACTGGGATCGTTCAAGCCCCTCGTGGCGAAGCTGGCCATGGCCACTGGCGTCGATGTGCTGCCGCTCTACCTGCATGGCTGCTTCAACGCGTTTCCCCGCGGCGCCAACTGGCCGCGCTTCGGCGCCAAGCTCAAGGCCACGATCGGACCAGCGTTGCCGGCGGCTGAGCTGGCGCGCCTGACGTCGCACCTGGCGCCGGTGCAAGCGTCGCGGGCTGCCGCTGATGTCATCCGCCGCGCCGTCGTCGCGCTGAAAGACGGCCGCGCCCTCGACCTCGCCCGCGCCCCCTCGCTCGACGCCCTCGATCGCGCCACCCGCGCCGTGCCCAAAGCCGGATGACGCCGGGGCCTGAGCCGTCGATCTCGGCGCCAGCGTCGTCGGCGTCGATCCCGCGGCTGCTGGCCGAGGACCTGCCGCAGACGCCACGGCGCCTCTCGCTGGTGTTCGCCGCGGACGTGCTCGTCGGCGACGCCATGGGCCTGGTGTTCGTCTTCAGCGCCATCGTGGTCGTGGCCTTCTGGTTGGGGTTCGGCGCCGTCACCGACGTGCGCAGCAGCGATGGCGACCGCGCTTGCTGCGACGGCATCGTCAGCAGCCGCTCTGAGGGCGACGACTTCTGGACCGTGCGCGCCAGCAGCCCGCTCGGCGAGGTCGAGTCGTTCTTCTTTCAAGAGCCGCCGCTCGCGGGCTCGACCATCGTCGTGCGTGGCAACGAGCGCTGCTCGCGCCTGCACCTCGACGGCGGCCACGTGCGCCGCATTCCCACCATCGCCGCCGCCGCCTTTTTCGTGCCGTTCGGTGTCTTTCTGCCCTTCATCTGGAAGCCGCTGCGCCGACGCTGGCGCCGCCTGCACCTCTTGCGCGACGGCACGCTCACCCGCGGCCGGCAGGCGTCCCACACGATCAACGACGAGGGCGACTGGGACATCCACACCTTCGTCTTCTCCTTCACCGACGATCGAGAGCGAGCGCGCACGGCGACGGTGACGACGATGCGGCCGGGCCCGCTGCTCGACGAGGCCGATGAGGCGCTGCTCTACGACGACGACGACGCTTGCCTGCTCGACGGACTGCCCGGCCTGCTCGCGTGGGCCGCCCTCGTCTTTGTCCCCGGCGGCATCTTCGCCGGCGCCTGGTTGGCGCTGCGCTGAGACTCACAACCCGGGTTGTGGAATGCGCTGCCGACCTGCGCCTCTCTCGTCGACGGCGCCCGGCGTCGATCCCGGTGGTGGCGGCGACCCCGGCGCCATGACGACGTTGTAGAAGGCTGCATGCGCGTTCTTTTTCTCCTGCCGCTGCTGCCGGTCTTCTCGCTGGCGGCCTGTCCCCTGGGCGTGATCCCGTGTGGGTCTGACGACGACTGTGGCACCGGCGGCCGCTGCGACGTCGACACCGCCGTCTGCGTCAGCGCCGAAGAGGGCGAAGGCGAAGAAGGCGAAGGCGAAGAAGGCGAAGGCGAAGGCGAAGAAGGAGAAGGAGAAGGAGAAGAAGGAGAAGGAGAAGGAGAAGGAGAAGAAGGAGAAGGCGAAGAAGGAGAAGGAGAAGGAGAAGGAGAAGGAGACGGCGAAGTCGCCTGCGTCGACGACGGCGGCTGCGACGTCGGCGGCGCCTGCTTCCACGCCGTCTGCGTCGACGCCTGCGCGCTGCCCTTCGCCGGAGGGATCCGCGCCGGGCGCCAGTCGCTGCTGAGCGGCGGCGCGCAGGTCATCGGCAGCCCCGGCGGCGTCGACGTCACCCAACAGTCCCGCAGTGAAGGTCTGCTCTTCGTGCCGCCGCTCGGCGGCCGCTACGTCGTCGCCACGACCAGCGGCAGCTGCGCGCTGGCGGTGCGTCCGCTCGACGAGACGCAGGTCGAGCGCATCGCCGACGGCAACGACATCAACCTCTCGAACAACCAGCTGCGCCTCGACGAATTCGCCGGCGCGTTCGTCGGCCTGTCGCAGGTCGAGCGGGCGCTCTCGTGCGGCAGCGACTACCCCGCCTGCGACGACGACGACGTCGTCGGCTTCTCCGCCGGCGACAGCCGGCCGCTGCTGCACAGGCGCTTCGACGTCGTCGCCGCCCACGCGCCGCTGTCGACGTTGTTTCTGCACAGCAAAGGCGGCGGCGCCACGGTGCGCTCGTGGCGTGACGGCGCTGTGGCCTTCACGCAGCGCGACGAAGGCGCCGGCGCCCTCGGCGCCAACGTCAACTGCGCGGGCGACGAGTGCTTTCCCGGCGACGTCGTCGACGTCGGCTGCGGCGACAGCTGCGACGTCCCCGCCCCGGGCTGCGCCGCCGGCTTCGACAACGGCGAAGGCGTCGACGCGCTCGTCGACGGAGCGCCGCTGCTGCGCCACATGTGCAGCGGCGATGTCGACTTCTTTCGCGTGCCCGTGACTCCCGTGGTCTCGGTCGAGGTGTTGGTGCGCGTGCCGCCGGGCGCGCGCGTGCGCATCAACAGCGCCGGCGCCAACGACGTCGCCGGCACCGACGTCGTGGGCGACGCCATCGTCGTCGTCGATGGATCCGCCGACTTGACCATCGAAGCCATCGATATGCCTGCCGACGGCATCGTCGAGCTCGTGCGCGCCGTGCCCAAAGCCGACGGCGGCGCCTGCTTCGTCGCCGAAGAGTGCGACGGCGGCGTCTGCGTCGACGGCGTCTGCACCGGACCCTGCACGGGCACGGGCACCTGCCGGCTCGGCGCCGACACTGGCCTGTGCGTCGACGACGTCTGCCTGCCGCGCGGCCCGACGCTGACGGGGCGCGTCGCGCGCGAGGTCGTCACCCGCGTCACCTGCGACGGCTTCCGCGTCGATGCCACCGTCGTCTTCAGCGGCACAGAGACCCTTGAGCTGCAGTTCGACGAGGGCTTCGCCGGCACCTCGTCCTTCAGCTGCAGCGGCGGTCGCTGCACCGTCGGGGCGACGCACGTCGGCGAAGCGCGGCTGCGCTTGCGCGTCGTCGACAACGGCACCCCGAAGCTGGTGGTCGCGCTCTACACGCAGCCGGTGGTCGCCGATCCCGACGGCGACGGCGTGGCCAACGTCGACGAATCCACCGGCGACGTCGATGTCGACGGCTTCGACGGCTGCGTCGACTTCAACAGCGACAACGAAGGCAACTTCGACGGCCTTGACGGCGTCATCGACGCCACCGGCCGCCTCTGCACCGCCGGCAGCTGCTACGACGACGACGCCGATGGCGACCAGCTGCCCAACGTCGTCGAGCTCGACAACGGCCTCGACTTTTTCGTCGAAGACACCGACGGCGACGGGCTCAGAGACGGCAACGAAGCCGACATCAGCGGCGCCGCCATGCGCGGACCCGTCGACGACGACCACGACGGCATCCCGAACCGCTACCAGCCGCGCAACACCGACGGCGCAGGCCTGATCGACGCCCGCACCAAAGACGAAGATGGCGACGGCATCGACCGCCCCGCTGACCTCTGCCCCAAAGACAAAAACGTCGACGTCGACGGCGACGGCAACATCGACTCGTGCCCCCGGGTGCTCCCATGATCGCGCTGGCGCTCTTTCTTCTCGCGCAAGCGCCAACGACGCCGACGAACGCCGCGCCGACCAAGGTGTTGGTGCTCGAGCTCACGGGCGAAGTGTCGCCAACAACGCTGCGCCTGCTCTCTGACGCCGTCGCCGCCGAGCTCGCCACGCAGCCCGACCTGCAGGTGCTGTCGTCAGAAGACGTGCGCCGCGCCCTCGACGTCGAGGCCGAGCGCCAGCTGCTCTCGTGCAACGCCAGCTCGTGCATGGCCGAGATCGCGTCGGCGCTCGGCGCGTCGACGACGGTGTACGGCTCAGCCGGCAAGGTCGGCACGCACACCGTCGTCACGCTCAACGCCTTTGACGCGCAGAAGGGACAGAGCGTCGGCAAAGAGGTCGTCGACGTCGACAACGACGGCGCGCTCTTGCCCGGCGTGCGCGCCGCCGCCCTGCGCGTGATGGGACGCGCGCCAACAACGTCGACGACCGCGCCGCCGTCGTCGCTGTCGCCGTTGTTGTTGGCCGGCGCCGTCACCGCCGGCACAGGCGTCATCGGCGTCGTCGTCGGCGGCGTCGTCTACGCCACCGCCGATGTCGACGGCGCCGTCAGCTTCGAAGACAAGACGCAGCAGAAGACCACCCAAGACATCGGCGCCATCGTCATCGTCGCCAGCGCCGGTCTCGTCGTCGTCGGCGCCGCCGTCGCCGTCATCGGCCTCGTCGTCGAATGAGCCAGCGACGAGGAAGTGACTCGGGGGGGCTCGTCGACGCCCGCTCCTTGAAGGCCAGGGTGGCCTTCAGGTGCGTGCCGTCGTGAGCTTCGTCGACGAGAACGGCGCCCACGTCTGGCGCCCCTACTGCCAGCACAAGACGGCACCGCCGCCGCTGCCGGTGGTGAAGACCGAGGGCTGCAAGCTGCACCTCGCCGACGGCCGCGTGCTCGTCGACGGCACCGCCTCGTGGTGGACGGCCGCCCACGGCTACAACCACCCGCACATCCGCGCCCGCGTCGAAGAGCAGCTGCGGACGCTGCCCCACGTGGCGTTTGGCGGGCTCGCCCACGAAGCTGGCTTCTCGCTCTGTCGGCGGCTCGCTTCGCTGTTTCCACAACCGTTGCAGCGGGTGTTTCTGGTCGAGAGCGGCAGCGTCGCCGTCGAAGTCGCCCTGAAGATGGCCCTGCAGGGGGCCTACAACCGCGGCGAAACCGAGCGCCGTGACGTCGTCGCCTTTGCCGGCGGCTACCACGGCGACACCTTCGCCACGATGGCCCTGTGCGATCCGATCGAGGGGATGCACCAGGCGTTTGGTGGGCGCACGCCCTTTCCGGTTCATCACTTCGCAATTCCGCGAACTGGCGATTCCTTCGACGACGCCTTTGGCGCCATCGGCAAGAACGTCGCCGCCGTCATCGTCGAGCCGCTGGTGCAGGCCGCCTCGGGCATGCGCTTTCACGACGTGGCGACGTTGCAGCGCATCCGCGACGCTTGCACCCGCCACGGCTGCACCCTGATCTTCGACGAGATCGCCACGGGGTTCTTTCGCACCGGACCGCGCTTCGCCGTCGACGCTGGCGTCGTCCCCGACATAGTGGTCGTCGGCAAAGCGCTGTCGGGTGGCACGTTGCCGTTGGCCGCGACCATCGCCTCGCAGGCTGTGTTCGACAGTTTCTGGTCTGACGAAGCGAGCGCTGCGCTGCAGCACGGACCGACGTACATGGCCAACGCCCTGGCCTGCGCCGCCGCCCACGGCAGCCTCGACCTCTTCGAGCGCGGCGACTTTTTGACCTCGACAGCGCGGCTCGAGGCCCGCCTGCGCGACGGGCTTTCTCGTTTTCATGATCGGCGAAGTGTGCGGGACGTGCGGGTGAAAGGGGGCATCGGCGTCGTCGAGATGGCGCCGGGTGCAGCGCCGCCGTCGTCGACGTTCGCTGCGCATGGGGCGTTTGTTCGTCCGCTGCGGCTGGCGTCAGCGGACCTCGTCTACTTGATGCCGCCGCTGGTCATCGGCGACGACGACCTCGACGTCTTGATGGGCGCCGTCGACGCCGCGCTGTGAGCGGCGCCGACGGCGTGATGTGTCAGCAGTGGCTGAACAGGTAAATGACGGCGAGCAGAGAGACCGGAACGCCGAAGAGTGCTGCGACTGCGTACTTCATGGAACACCTCCGCCCCGAGGTTGAGCAACCGGCGTGCCTCCGCGATCCGCTCTCACGCCGTCTGGTTCGGTGGCGTTGCACCAACACGACGTCGCTGCGTGCGACAGAGCGAGCACCACCGAAGCGCCCCAGATCGACAGAGTGCCTCGTCAGATCCAACCGCCGAGGCCGCCTTTGCACTGTGGCAACACGGCCCAGCTCAGGGGGAAGCCGACGTAGATGACGACGGCGGCAGCGACCACGAACGCGAACCACAGGCCGACGTCGCGGAGGCGCGGGCCGTTCGCCAACCCGAGCAACGCCAGCAACACCGCGCCGGCCAACGCCGTCACCGGGGCGAGGGCGATGCGCAGCAAGAAGTCCACGCACAGCAGCTGACAGATGACGATCGCGATGAGCGTGAACAACAACGTGAGGCCGGCGATGGCCTTTGCCGTTCCGCTGGTCCCATCCGTCTCGCCCATCTGGTCGATGTCGTTCATCCGCGCACGCGGACGCTGAGGCGGTCGACGTCGATGTCGTCGCCGCCTGCGAGGGCGTCTTTGACGCGGGCGAAGTCGGCGTCGTTGACGGCGATGAAGAAGCCGTCTTCGACGCCGCTGCCGCCGGGGTCGGCGGCGACGACGACGACAAAGGCGCCGGCGGTGCGCGGCAGCGGCGCCTGCAGCGTCGTGTCGGTCTTCGTCGACGCCGTGATCGCCCGCGGGCTCTTCGCGCCCCGCTCGAACACCAGCGCCGCCGTCGAGCCGACGCCCATCGTCGTGCTCGCCAGACACAGAATGCCCCGCTCCATCGACGACGCCGCCGTTTGCGCCGCGGCCAAAGGCATCGTCACGACGACGCGCTGCCGCTCTTCTTGCTCGATGCGCACGCCGTGCAGCGCCAACGGCGGCGGCGCCTGCGTGCCGAGCACGGTGGCTTTGACGTCGTCGTCGTCGACGACGGGCGCCCGCCCGCGATCGAGCCACGGCGCGTAGGGGAAGAAGCGCTCGGCGAGCCCCATGCGGGCGACGACGCGGGCGACGCCGGCGCGCTGCACCATGTCGACCTCCGCCCCGCGCAGCGGGATGGCGAAGAGCACGTCGTCGACAGCGAGGCCGGCCTCGCGCACGTTGTCTTCGATCGTGTGCACCGGTCCGAAGCAGAAGCCGTCGACAGGAGCGACGCCGCGCGGCAGCTGGCTCAGTCCGCCGGCGTGCACGAGGCGGCCTTCGCTGGCGAGGTGCCGCACTGTGCGCACGTACTTCACGAGAAAGCCGACGACGTCGTCACCGCCCTCGCGCAGCGCGAACGCCATCTCGCGTTGTCCGTGGCGCAGCAGGCCGCGCGTGATGACGAGCGTCGCGTCGACGTCGTGAAAGCGGACGCCGCTGACGGCGAGGTCGAGGCCGTCGTCGAGAGGGTGAAGCTGCATGGGGGCTGAGGCTACTGCGGCGTCGCGGAACTTTTTTGCGTGGCGCGCGGAGAAGACCCCCAGCCCCGAATTTCGGGGAGGGGACGTCGGGCCGCGCTTCGCGCAGGCTCTTTTTTGGAGCCTGTCGTGCGGCGACGAAACGCTGTGTGAAACATCGAGTCTGCGTTCTTCGTCGTTGAGAAAAAATGTGCTCTTGCGATTCGGCAGAGCGCTTCAAGCACCTAAAAAGAGCGGCGCGCAGCGCGCCCGAATTCCCCTCCCCGAAATTCGGGGCTGGGGGTCTTCTCCGCGGACGCCGCTGAGTTTCCGCGAGCTGCGTCGGGCTGTCGTCAGTCGGAGAAGGTCACGCCGAGCTCGGCGGCCTTTGCGCAAATGTCGGTGCAGGGGTGGCCGTCGTCGCGGCATTCGACGTCGGCGACAACTTTTGCGTCGCCGCCCGCGATGCCGTCGGCGGCGTCGGCGGCGCACTGCTGGATCTCGGTCTTGGTGTCGAACCCCTGCGAGATGTCGTCGGGCAGGCAGTTGTCGCCGGGCGCGGCGAAGGCGCCGTCTGCGCCGTGCTCGCCGAGGCACTCGCAGCAGTCAGCGGCCTCGCCGACGCCAACGCCGGGGGCGCAGTCGGAAGCACCGCAGAAGGCGAAGACGCCAACGAAGAATGCGACGCGGGAGACGACAGAGAAGGCCCCCCTGGCCCCCCGAAACCGGGGGGAAATCGCCGC
>JANNAY010001336.1:0-2100 GCA_031384945.1 Deltaproteobacteria bacterium | reverse complement strand
CCACCACACAAGATGATGAACAGCGCGAACAGCGCGGCGATGCGGTTGAAGCGCAGGCCCGGTCTTCGCGCGACGAAGACGATGAGGGCGACAGGGATCGAGAAGTAGGCGAGTGTGGTCAGGGTGTCGCCGACGACGTGGCACCCGATGACGTCCGCAGCGAAGTGCATGCACGTCCGCCGCGGGGTGAAGACTTCGAACAACATGGGGCCTCGCGCTCGCCAAATGCGCGGCAATGGCCGTCCGCTTGACAGCTCACCGCTTACCAAAGCCCCCGGCGCGCCGTTCCGGAAATCGACCGACTGGATTCAATGGCCCGATCGGTCTCTCGCGACCGAGCGCTCGGGCTAGAACAGGCGCGCTCGGAGGTCTCAGCCATGCGTGGTTTTGCTCGCGTCAGCGTCGCCGTCCCCGTCGTCAAGGTCGCCGACTGCGTCGAAAACGCCGACGCCACCGCGAAGCTCTGGCAACAGGCCCACGACGCAGGATCCGCCGTCGTCGTCTTTCCCGAGCTCGGCCTCACCTCGTACACCGCGCGCGACTTGTTCTTCGACGGCACGCTGCTGTCGGCGGCCGAGGCGGCGCTGTCGTCGTTGGTCGATCAATCGCGCGGGTGGAGCACGCTGGGCGTCGTCGGCATGCCGGTGCGCACGCCGCAGGGCATCTACAACGTCGCCGTCGCCGTGCAGGGCGGACGCATCCTCGGCGTGGTGCCGAAGTGCTTCTTGCCGAACTACCGCGAGTTCGAAGAGAAGCGCTGGTTTCGCGCCGGCGCCGAAGTCAAAGACGGATCGACGATTCACCTGTTGGGACAAGAAATCCCCTTCGGGCTCGATCTTTTGTTTGACGGTGGCCATGACGTCGTCATCGGCCTTGAAGTGTGTGAGGACTACTGGGTGCAGGTGCCGCCGTCGTCGAAGCAGGTCGGCAACGGCGCCACCATCATCGCGAATTTGTCAGCGTCGAACTTTACGATTGGCAAGGCCGACTTGCGACGTTTGTTGGGTGAGAGCCAGAGCGATCGCGGCAAGTGCGTCTACCTCTACGTCGCCGCTGGCCCCGGCGAATCCAGCACCGACCTCGCCTTCGACGCCGACGCCTTTGTCTGTGAGAACGGCAACCTGATCGCCGAGAGCAAGCGCTTCGCGCGCACGTCGCAGATCGTGACCGTCGATGTCGACATCCAGATGATGGTGCGCGAGCGGCAGGTGACGTCGTCGTTTGGCGATTGCGCCTTGATGAACCCGCTGGCCTGCCGGCGCATCGCGTTTTCGATCGCGGCGCAGACGACGCCTTTGAAGAAGAAGCTGGTGCGCGAGGTGAACCCGCACCCGTTCATCCCGAAGAACCCGCAGACGCTGGCCACGCGGGCCTGGGAAATTTTTGAGATCCAGACGAACGCGCTGGCGACGCGGCTGCAGGCGCTGACGACGGCGACGTGGAAGCCGAAGTTGGTGTTGGGCGTTTCTGGTGGTCTCGACTCGACCCACGTCGCGCTCGTCGCTGCCACCGCGCTCGACCTGTGTGGACGTCCGCGCAGCGACTTGATCGGCGTGACCATGCCGGGGCTCGGCACCACCAGCCTGACGAAGAACAACGCGCTGGTGCTCGCCGAGTCTCTGGGTGCGACGGTGTCGACCATCAGCGTCGCCGAGATGTCGCGCGTGGTGCTCGAGGCGACGGGCCACAAGGCGGCCGTGGGTGCCAAGACCATCGAAGAGCTCGTCGAGCGCGTGCGCGCCGACAAGAAGCTCGGCGACTCGACGCTCGAGAACGTGCAGGCCCGTCTGCGCACGTTGGTGTTGATGACGCTCGCCAACCAACACGGCGGTCTCGTCGTCGGCACCGGCGATCTGTCAGAGAAGGCGCTCGGTTGGGCCACCTATTCGGGCGACCACATCAGCATGTACGACGTGAACGCCGGCGTGCCGAAGACGTTGATCCAGTTCGTGATTCGTTGGGTCGCCAACGAGCGCGTGACGACGTGGACGGGGGACTCGCAGAAGGGCGACGCGCAGAAGCTGCGCGAGACTCTCTTCTCGATCCTCGAGACGCCCATCTCGCCCGAGCTCTTGCCCCCCGACAAAGACGGCAAGATCG
>JANNAY010001333.1:0-4906 GCA_031384945.1 Deltaproteobacteria bacterium | reverse complement strand
GTCGCCGTCAGAGAAGCAGCTGCTGCAGAAGAAGCTGCTGCAGCTGCAGAAAGCACAACCGGGGTTGTGAGATCGCCGGCTGCGCGACGGCCCGAAGTCCGTACAGCGGGACGATGATCTTGCTCCGTCCTGAAGCGCACTCGACCAGCCGAGCCCGATGACGACGAGCGAAGACTTCCACGCCCTCTTCGAGGCGTCGCCCAACGCATACATGGTGTGCGATCGGGCGCTGCGCTTCGTCGCCGCCAACGCTGCCTACTGCCGCGCCGTCGACGTCGCCGACTTCAGCGCGCTGGCGGGGCGCCCGGTGTTCGAGGCGTTCCCCGACGACCCCAACCGCGGCAGTCGCGCGCGGGTCGAGCAGTCGATCCGTCGCGCCTTCGCGAGCGGCGTCGTCGACGTCGTCGCCTTTGTCCCCTACCGCGTCGGCAACCACGTCACCCGCTATTGGAGCGCGACACACACGCCGATCAAAGACGCGGCGGGCGCAGTCGAGCGCGTCATGCAACACACCGTCGACGTCACCGAGCTGCACCAGGGCGCTGGAGCATCGGCGGAGCAGATGCACGCGGGGGTGTTGCAGCGCGCGCGCGGCGCTGAGCGCGCGGGCGAGCTGTTGAGCGACGAGATGCGGCGGCTGCTGCAGGTGTTCGAGCAAGCGCCGCCGTTCGTCGCCGTCATGCGCGGACCGCACCACACCTTTGCGCTGACGAACGCCGCCTACCGCCAGCTGGTCGGGCACCGCGACCTCGTCGGCCGCCGCGTCGCTGAAGCGATGCCCGAGGTGGTCGAGCAAGGGTTCGTCGCGCTGCTCGACGGCGTCTACCGAACCGGCACGCCGTACGTCGGCAGCGCCGTTGGTGTGAAGTTGCAGCGCGGGCCGAACGCGCCGCCGCACGATCGCCTCGTCGACTTCACGTACCAGCCGATGGTCGACGCCGACGGCACCATCACCGGCATCCTCGTCATCGGCGTCGACGTGACCGAGACGCGCGCCGACTTGAACGATGTGCGTGCGCTCGCCGAAGCCATCCCCGTGCAGGTGTGGAGCGCCACGCCCGACGGCTTGCTCGACTTCGTCAACAGCGGCGCCACCGCCTACTTCGGCGAGGCCGCCAGCGCCCTCGTTGGCGCCGGCTGGACGCGACACGTTCATCCCGACGATCTGCCCGACGCCGCCCGCCGTTGGACCGCCGCGCTCGCCTCGGGCGAGACCTACGAGACGCAGTTCCGTCTGCAGCGCGGGCACGACCAGCAGTGGCGCTGGCACCTCGCGCGCGCGCTGCCCATGCGCGACGTCGGCGGCACGATCATCAAGTGGTACGGCACCAACACCGACGTCGACGACGCCGCGCGCGCACGCGAAGAGCTTGAGCGGCGCTCGCTGTTCGAAGAGCAGCTCATCGGCATCGTGAGCCACGACCTGCGCAACCCGCTCAGCGCCATCACGCTGTCGGCCGCGACGCTGCTGCGGGGCGGCAACCTCGATGCCAAACAAGGTCGCGCGGTCGCGCGCATCACCACGGCGGCGGAGCGCGCGCTTCGCATGATCCGCGACCTGCTCGACTTCTCGCTGCTGCGGGCGCAGGGGCAGCTGCCGGTCACGCCGTCGTCGGCGGACATCGCACGGATCGTCACCGACACGGTCGATGAGCTGCGCGTTGCCCACGCCGAACGCATCGTCACCATCGAGCACAGCGGCCCGGTCGACGTCGACGTCGACGCCGACCGTTTCGCGCAGGTCGTCGGCAACCTCGTCGCCAATGCGCTGCAGCACAGCCCCTCGGGCGCTGCGGTGGTCGTGCGCAGCAGCGTCGACGACAAGACGGCGCGCTTCACGGTGCAAAACGGCGGACCGCCGATCGCCGATCGCGATTTGCCGCGGTTGTTCCAGCCGTTTCAACGAGGCGAAGGCGCAGTCGCCGGCGGCCGCAGCGTGGGCCTCGGCCTGCACATCGCCGAGCGCATCGTCGCCGCACACGGCGGCACGATCACCGTCAGCACCAACGCCGAAGACGGCACCACCTTCACGGTCTCGATCCCGCGGCGGCACCCACCGGCCTCAGCTGACGACGCCTCTCGCTAGAGGGCTTCGAGGGCTTCGAGCACGGCGTCGACGTGGCCTTCGACTTTGACCTTCGACCACGCTCGGCGCAGCACGCCGTTGCCATCGATCAAGAACGTCGAGCGGATCGTGCCTTCGACCTCTTTTCCATACATGACCTTCTTGCCCCACGCCGCGTAGGCGCGGTGCACGGCGAGGTCTTCGTCGGAGAGCAGCGGAAAATTCAGGTTGAACTTCGCGCGGAATTTTTCGTGGCTCTTCAGCGTGTCGCGCGAGACGCCGTAGACGACGGCGCCCTTGCTGCGCACGCGGCCGATGTTGTCGCGGAAGTCGCAGGCCTCGACGGTGCAGCCCGGCGTGTCGTCGCGCGGGTAGAAGTAGAGGACGACGGGCGTGCCCTTGTGGTCTTTGAGGTCGTGGGTGGCGCCGTCGTCGCCGGCGAGCTGGAAGCCCGGCGCCGCCTTGCCCTCGACGGGACCCGACGACGACGACGACGAAGGAGCAGCAGCAGCAGCAGGAGCCTTCTTCGCCGGAGCCGCCTTCTTCTTCGCCGGCGCCTTCTTCGCGGCCTTCTTCGCCGTCTTCTTCGCCGGCGCCTTCTTCGCAGTCTTCTTCGCCGGCGCCTTCTTCGCAGTCTTCGCAGGCGTCTTCTTCGTCGCGGTCTTCTTCTTCTTCGTCGCCATGGTCACACCTCAGGGTTGGAGAGCAGGAGGAACCGACGGCGCACCCTCAGCGTCGTCGGCCTCGTCGGGAGAGGGAGAGGGAGAGGGAGAGGGAGAGGGATAGCTGAGCGTCAGCGCGTCTTTGGCAGCGGCGTCGACGTCTTTGCGCACGTCTTCGGCGTCTTGCGGCGAGAGCGCCTCTTCGACGTAGCGCGTGGCCTCGGTGATGAACTTGAGGCGCGCCTCGCGACGCGGACCAGCGTGCATCTGCTCAGCAGCAGCGCGGGCCTTGAGCGCGCAGGCGTAGCGCACGCGCAGCGGAGCATCGCTGCGGGCCATGAGCGACGCGTAGTCGAGCCAGGCCTCAGCGACGACGGCAGGGTCTTTCACCTGGTCTGCAAAGAGCAGCGCGCGCTGCCACAGCGCCAGGGCCTCTTGCGGCTTGCCGCGCGCATCGAGCACGCGGCCCTGCGCTGTCAGCGCGCGAAAGGCGACGCCAGCGTCTTCGGTCTTCGCAGCGCCGTCGAGGACGCGGTCGTAGAGGGCGAGGGCGGGATCGATCTGCGTCAAGACGGCGTTGGCGTCGGCGAGGGCGAGGCCGAGCTCGAGCAGCTGTCCGCGCGACAGCGGATCGTAGCCAAGGGCGGCCTGGGCGTCGTCGAGGGCGCGCTTCAACGTCGTGCGCGCCTCACCGGGCTGCTTGAGCTCGAGCAGCGCCGTGCCCAGCACGCGCCGCGCTTCGATCTCGGCGAGGGTGGCGCTGCCGTCGAGGTCGGCGTCGAGGGCGGCGCTGGCGAGGGCTCTGGCGTCGTCGAATTTTTCCAACCGCAAGGCGACGCCGGCGAACAAGACGCGGGACTCGCTGTCGTCGGCGACGCCTGCGGGCATCGACTGAAAACGCGTCCACGCCTCGTCGTCGCGGCCGGCGACGACGTGCAAGCGGGCGAGGGCGCGCTGGGCATCGGCGTTCCATGGCGAGAGCGCGACGGCGCGGCCGAGGTCGGCCTTGGCGGCGTCGAGGTCGCCAGCGCCGACGGCGCTCTGGGCCGACTGCACCCACACGCGCGAGTCGTTGCCGTTGAGAACGGCGGCGCGCAGCGCCAGCTCGGGCGGCGCGTCGCTGCGCGTGCCGGCCAGCTGAATGACGTCGACGACGCCGAGCAGCAGCAGCGCCACCGCCGGCAGCGACCAGCCGAGGGCGGTCAGGTTCGAGACCCTGTGGCGAAGCGCGGGGGCGCGCTCGTGACCCGACAAGATCGGGGCCCGCACCCGCGGATCGCGCAGCTTCCACACCACGGCGTCGACGACGAAGTGGTGCAGGTTGGCCACCGCCTGCACGATGAGCAGCGAGATGACGAGGTCGTAACCGAGGGCCTTTGACGTGAACCACGGCACCACCGTGAACAGCACGACGCCACCCGCGACCACGAGGCCCATCCAGGCAAAGCCATCAAACGCGCGTTTGTCGACGAAGGCAGCGCGGCCTTCGACGAACGACGTGATCCACAGATATTGCGCGCAGTGCAGCAGGGCGACGACGCCGCCGGCGTAGAGCAGCGACCCGCCGCGGGCCAGCAGCGCGGGCACGACGAACCACACCATCGACGTCGACACCAGCGCCGCCAGCAGCAAGAGCCCGCGGCGCGGCGCGCCCCGCTTGCGCAGCCGCAACAACACGACGGCGGCGCAGACGACGCCAACGACGACGCAGGCGATGACGACGAAGAAGGCAGCGTGGACGTCGATGCCGGCGCGCCAGACCAGGGGCTCGCGCGCGCCGGCGTGCGTCGAGACGATGGCGGCGATGGCGAAGGCGGCGTGGGCGACCTTCAGCCCGCGCCGCTCGTTGGCGCTGGGGATCGCCGTCGGCGGTCCGCCGTCGCGGGCGAGCAGCACGAGGCCGATGCCGTGGTTCTGCGTCGCGTAGTGCCACGGGCTCCACGTCAAATAGGCGGTGAACAGCACCGGCAAGAGCGGCGGCCAGACGTGGGCTATGACGACGACGACGACGGCGACGACGCTGGCGCCGACGAGGATGGCGCGGTGCCGCGGCGACAGCGCCCAGGCGCGCACGACGGTGGCGGCGTAGTGGGGTCCGTTGACGACGACGCTGAGGGCGCCGGCGACGACGAGGGCCATCGATGCCGCCTTCGCGCCGGCGAGGTCAGACAGCAGCGCC
>JANNAY010001322.1:0-2852 GCA_031384945.1 Deltaproteobacteria bacterium | reverse complement strand
TCGAGTCGCAGAAGCAGCTGACCGGCTGCGCCGACGACAGCTGCCTCGCCGACATCGCCGACAGCCTCGGCGTCGACGGCGTCGTCATCGGCTCCATCGCCCGCCTCGCCGACGCCGGCGCCGACCACGAACAGACGGTGTTCGGCCTGCGCCGCATCGATCAGCGCGAAGCAAAGACCCTCGGACAAATCACCGAGCGCCTCACGTCAGCAAACGGCGAAGAGGTGCTCGCCGCCGTCGGGCCGGCCATCGAGCAGCTCTTCCCCGAATTTCCGCTGCGGGCGGGTGCCGTGCGCGGCGTCGCACCTGAGGTGGGGCTGCGGCTCAACCCGCCGCCGCTCTCACCGACGGTGTTCTGGATCGTGGCCGGCACCGCCGCCGCCACCGGCACAGCCGCCATCGGCGCCGCCGCCGTCAACGGCGTCTTGTTCGGCCAGGCGACGACGCTGCAAGAGAGCGCGCTGAAGCAGCCAGTGCCGGGCAAGGCCGTCGTCGACGCCCGCGCCGCCAGCGACGGCTGGGCCGTGGCCGCCGTCTCGCTCTCGGCCGCGGCGGGCGTGCTCGCCGTCGGCGCCGGCGGCGTCGCCCTCTTCACCGACTGGCGCGGCGAGTAGTCTGCGCTCGTGCTCGTCTGGACACTGCTGCTGGGGCTCGCGATGGCCCCGCCCGCCGAGAAGGCTGCCGACCCGGTGGGACCGGGGCGCAAGGCGTTGCTCTCTCTCGAGTACGAGCGCGCGCTCAAGCTGTTGACGCCCGTCGCTGACGACGACGAATTGGCCCGCCCCGTGCGCGCCGAGGCCTTTGTGCTCATCGCGCAGGCCCACTTCGGCATCGCCGCGCCGCAGGCCGAAGACCGCGCCCGCGCCGCGCTGCGCTCGGCGTTTCGCCTCGATCGAAACGTCGAGCTGCAAGACCGCGAAGACCTCTCTCCGAAGCTGGTCGCCCTGTTCGACGAGCTGCAGCGCGCGCTGCCGAAGAAGCCCGACAAGCCCATCGAGAAGCCCGACAAGCCCATCGAAACACCGATCGAGAAGCCGAACGAAGAACCGATCGAAGAGACACCGGATCCTGCGACGTCGTCGGGTCCGTCGCCGTGGTTCGTCGGCGCGGGCGTCGGCGCCGGCGTCGCCGTGTTGGCCCTCGCTGGCGTCGTCGGCGCCGAGGTCTATTTGGTCGGCGTGCCGCAGGGCTCGAGCGCCGATCAGGTGAATAGCGAGCAGACGCTCGGTGCCGCCGCCCTCGTCGTCTCAGGCGTTGCCATCGTCGGCGCCGGCGTCGCCGCGGTCATCGGCGTCGCGGCCGCCGAGTAGCGCGCGTCGCGACGGGGGAGTCATCGCGGAAATCACGTCGTCGCCTTGCGTTGCTCGCGCCGCAGAGGGGCGGACCCCCATTCACGATGCCCACCCCTTGAGATGCCCGGGCAGGGGATTTGCGGAGATGGGTTCGCCCCCGCGCAGCGGGTACTGGGGCTCTTCGGCGCGGGCGTCGACGGGCCTTCAGCGCTCAGTCCTTGAGGTTGACGCGCACGGTCTCGGTCTCGTCCGCCGTCACCGTCACCGTCACCGTCTTCTTCAGGCCCTGCTCTTCGTTCTCGAGCACCAAGGTGTGTCTGCCTGCGCGCACCTTCTTGGTCACCGGCGTCGTGCCCCAGGCGGCGCCGTCGAGGGTGACGCGCGACCACGGCCGGCTGTCGACGACGAGCTCGCCGTTCTTCGGACGCGGCGGCGGCGGCGGCTTCGGCGTCGTCGGCGTCGTCGTCTTCGGCTCCTCCGGCGTCGTCGTCGCTGTCACGGGCGGCGCTATCGTCGCCGTCACCGGAGCAAGCGGCGGCACAGGCACCGGCGGCAACACGAGCGGCGTGGGCGGATCCAACGGCGGCGGCGCCGCGGCCACGACGACGTCGGGGTCGGCTCTGACGCCGCCGACGACGACGACGAAGCCGGCGCCGAGGGCGAAGGAGGCGAGGGCCGCGCCGATGACGAGAGGCGCGACTTGCGGCTTCTGGCGCCGCTTCAAGCGCGTGGTGGGAACCTGCTCTTGAGACGCCTGCGCCAACGACGGCGTCGACCCCGTCGGCTTCGACTGCGAAGAAGACGGCGTCGACCCCGTCGTCTTCTTCAGAGTCGGCGCCGGCCGCGGCGCCTGCGACGTGCGCGTCACGTCGTCGACGCCGGCTTTGCTGTTGTTGTCTTTGCGCGTGCGCGGCGGTGGCGGCGGTGTTTGAAAGAGGACCGTCGACTCTTCTTCTTTTGGCGGCGCGCGCGAAAAGAGATCGGAGCCGGACTCTTCGGAGAGGATGATGGCGTCGTCGAGGACGGGCTGGTCCGGGCGTCCGTCGTCGAGGGCCAACGACATCGCGCTCTTCGGCGAGCCCTTCGCTGAGGCGTTGCCGAGATACGGCCCGATGGTGCCCTCGAAGGGGGTCGCGTCTTGCTGCGAGGGCAAGAGCTCTTCGATGAGGGCGGCGACCTCTTTGTTGCCGGCCTTCAAGCCCGTCTGCGCGATGACGTCGTCGAGGGCGCGCGAAAAGGCGCGGGCATTTTTGTAACGGTCTTTCGGATCGACGGCGAGCGCCTTGTCGACGACGGCAGCGACCTCTTCGGGGACGATGGCGAGCGCGCGCACGTCTTTGCGCTCGCCGGTGCCGATCTTGATCAGGACCGCGGGCTCGCTGAGCGCGTCGAAGGGACGGCGACCGGTAAGCAACTGAAAGAGCACGCAGCCGGCGGCCCACACGTCGACGCGTCCGTCGATGTCGTGGTGGTGAATCTGTTCGGGGGCGAGAAAGTGGATCTTGCCGACGAGAAAGCCGCTGCGCGTGAAGTTGTCGGCCGACGGCGCGCGGGCGATGC
>JANNAY010001311.1:0-4756 GCA_031384945.1 Deltaproteobacteria bacterium | reverse complement strand
GCGCGGGCAACGCAATGGTTGCTGCTCGCGCCCGGAAGGCGAAACTAGAAGGCGACGCCGAGGCGCAGGCCGTACTGGAGGATGGTGGTCTCGGGGTCGAGCAAGTTGACGTCGACACCGCCGGACAACATCACGTGCGCGACAACGATGCGCACGCCGCCGCTGATGCGATCGATGCGGTTGTCGGCGAGGGGGACGATGTCGAAGACGACGTTGTCTTCGACGTTCGAGGTGTTGTTGGGATTGGCGTCGACGATGCGGGTCGACGCGTTCACGAAGATGCTCTTGTACGAGACGTACGGGCACAGGTTGAACGAGCCGAAGACGCCGAAGCCCTTCGAGACCGAGCCGCCGGCCGTGACGGTGAGCAGGTCGAGGTCGTCGCTGCCGACGACGCGGTTGATGCCGGTCTCGACGGCGATGTCGGGGATGATCACCCACCAGTGGGCGCCGGTGAATCCTTCGTTGAGGGCAAGGCGCACGTTGGCGCCGAGGTTCACCATCTGGGACTCGATCAAGTACTGGGCGCCGAGCTCGACCTCGGAGGCGAGGGGGATCGGCAGCACGAAACCTTTGCGCGCGCTGGCGCCGATCGTCATCGGCAGGCGCGAGCCCTTCTCTTCGATCGCGTCTTGCCAGTAGGCCTTGTCGAACTGCACCGGATGAAACGCGTAGGTGAAGGCGAAGTCGAAGCCCGAGATGCCCGTCGTCTCAGCCGGCTGGATCGACGACGGCGTGAAGATGAGGCCCATCTCTCTGACGAGGGCGCGGAAGTCGTCTTGCCGCACCGTCGCCTTTGACGTCGGGTCGGTGGGGTCTGGCTGGTTCACCAGGCCGAGGAGCTCGATGTCGTTCGGTCCAGCCAGCGCAGGCGCGGCGGCGGCGACGACGGCGCAGAAGACGGCGAGAGAAGTGGCGCGCATGGGGGCATTTGGCGTCGACGACCGGCGCCGCGTCAAGTTTGCGTCGCGCAGAAGAGGCCGCCCGCGCGCGAGGCAGTGAAGGCCGCGCGGTCGGCGGTTCCACGATCCAGTGAAGCGCTGCGGGCCGGCTGCCGGCAGATGGCGGAGCTTGATCCACCACGATCCACTCGCGGCTGGGGCTGAACATCTGCGCCAACCACCGCATGTGGACGGCAAATTGGGGCATGAGCAGATCCGGACGCCACCGTTGACACGAAAATTGTGCCGCCGGTAGTTTCCGCGTGGGATTTGGTGGTGAATCAAGGATCACAGGGGATCGGCAACGGCACGGTTCAGAAGAGGGCGACGACAAGATCATGATTTTCGGTTTCCACCACTGCTTGATGGACGAGAAAGGGCGGGTCGCTTTTCCGGCGGCGTTGCGCCCTGCGCTCGCGCCACGCGGCATGAGCGTGGTCGCCGAAGGCAACGACGGCGAAGGCGCCGACGACGTCGCTGCGCGCTTCGTGCTCACGCAGTCGCTCTACGACCCCTGCCTCGTCGGCAGCACCGAGGCCGACTTTCAGGCGCAAGCAAAGAAGGTCGCCGAGCTGCCGCCGTCGCATCCGGCGGTCGCTGCCTACAAGCGCTTCGTCATCGCCAGCGCCTCGATCGTGACCATCGATCGCGCCGGGCGCGTCAGCGTTCCCAAAGAGCTGCGCGATCACGCCGGCCTCGAGCGCGACGCGGTGTGGCTCGGCGTCATCGACAAGATCGAGCTGTGGAGCAAGCCGCGCTTCGACGAGCTGCGCAAGAAACACGTCGAGCAAGACCTCGCGTCGACGCGCGACTACCTCGCGCAGCACGGGCTCTGACATGCGATCTCTCGTCGACGATCAGGGGGCTGGGCATCTTCCGGTCATGCCGCAGGAGTCTCTGCGCGGTCTGCTGATCACCGCCGACGACGTCGTTGTCGACTGCACCGCGGGCGGCGGCGGCCACCTGCGCTTGTTCGCGTCACAGGCCAAGCGCGTGATCGGAATGGATCGCGACGAGCGCGCCTTCGCCGACGACGCCGCGGGTGGAATCGCCAAGGCCTCGCCGAACGTCGTGCTCGTGCACCGTCCCTTCTCTGAGATCGAGATCGCCGTGCGCGAGCAGCGCGAAGAAAAAGTCGACGTCGTCTTCGCCGACCTGGGCGTCTCGTCGTTTCAGCTCGATGAAGGCGCGCGCGGCTTCTCGTTTCGGCACGACGCGCCCCTCGACATGCGCATGGACCCGAGCAGCGGCGAGAGCGCGCGCGAGCTGATCGAGCGGCTCGAGGTCGACGCCCTCGCCGACGTCATCTTTCGCTACGGCGACGAGCCGCGCTCGCGCAAGATCGCCCGCTACATCAAGGATCGAAAGCCGCAGACGACGGCCGCGTTGGCGTCGGCGGTGATGTCGGCGGCTGGCGGTCGTGGTCCTGGCAAGGGCGGCAAAATCCACCCGGCGACGAAGACGTTTCAGGCGCTGCGCATCGCTGTGAACGGCGAGCTCGAGCAGCTCGATCGCTTGTTGGCGGCGCTGCCGCGGATCCTCAAGGTCGGTGGCCGCGCGGGCTTTCTGACGTTTCATTCGAAAGAAGACCGCGCCGTGAAGCTCGCGTTTCGCGGCGCTGACTTTCGACAGACGACGAAGAAGCCGCAGACGGCCTCAGACGACGAAGTGAAAGAGAACCCGCGATCGCGCAGCGCGAAGCTGCGGGTGGCCCTCTTCGATCCGGATTGGAAATCGCGCGTGAAAGACAGATTCAAAGACAACGCAGAAGACGACGAAGAAGAAACCGCAGACGCAGAAAGAGGTGAAGAATGAGAGAACTAGATTCTGATCCGCGCGCTGCTGCTGCTGGTCCGCTGGCCCTGCCCGCCTCGCTTGTCGTCGTCACGATCGTCATCACTGCGACGCTGGTGTGGATGGTGCGCGTCAAGAGCCAGGCGATCGAAGTGGGTTATCGCATTCAATCTCTGCGCACCCAGGTGGTGCAGCTCGAGCAGCAGCGTTCGGCTTTAGAGGTCGAGAAAAATGCCCTGTCGCGTCCGACGCGCCTCGCCGCCATCGCCCGCAACGAGCTCGGCCTCGTGCCGCCCGACGCGTCAACCTCGCTGACGGTGACGCCATGAGGCATGTGCCGGCCGCCCGCTGGCGCGTCTACGTCGTCGTCGCCGTCGTCGCCGCCGGCTTCGTCGGGGTGTTGTGGAAGAGCGCGCGCTTGCAGCTCGTGCTGGGCGACGATCTGCGGTCGCTCGCGCAAGAGCAGTACCTGCGCAAGGTCGCCGTCACCGCCCCGCGCGGCAACGTGCTCGACCAGAGCGGACGCGCGCTGTCGGTCTCGCTGCCCGCGTGGTCGGTGTTCGCCGAGCCGAAGAACATCATCGACGTCGAGGCGACGGCGCAGAAGTTGGGCGAGGCCCTCGGCGTGTCGCCGACCGTGATCGCGCCGAAGATCAACAACCAGCGCGCGTTCGTGTGGCTCGAGCGCCGTGTCGCCCCCGACGTCGCTGACAAAGTGCGCGCCCTCGACCTGCCCGGCGTCGGCACGCGCAAAGAGTGGCGCCGCACCTGGCCCAACAAAGAGCTGGCCGCGCAAATTCTCGGCGGCGTCGACATCGACGGCAACGGCATGGGCGGCATCGAGCAGGCCCTTGACGATCGCCTCGCGGGCAAGAGCGCGCGCTTGAACGCCATCACCGACAACAAAGGCAACCGCACCGCCGTCGTCGACGAAGGCGCTGCCATCTTTGATCCTGATTTGCTGAAGGGTGATGATGTCGTTCTTTCGATCGATTTGCCGTTGCAGCAGGCCGCCGAAGAGATCCTGACGCGCACGCGCGAGAGCTTCGACGCCAAGGCCGTCTGGGCCGTCGTGCTCGACGCAAAGACGGGCGCCATTCGCGCAGCGGCGCAGTCGCCGTCGATGAATCCCAACACGGCCAACCTGCCAGGGGCGCAGGGAGACAAGCGCAACCACGCGTTCTCTGACGCGGTCGAGCCCGGCTCGATCTTCAAGGTAGCCACCTTTGCCGCCGCTCTCGACGCCGGCGTCGTCACACCCGACGATTTGATTGACTGTGAAAACGGCAAGTTTCAGCTCGGAAAGCACACCATCCACGACACGCACAAGGCGTCGGTGATCTCGGCCGCGCAGGTGTTCGCGGCGTCGTCGAACATCGGCACGCTGAAGATCGCCCAGCGGCTCGGCGAAGAGCGCTTCAAGGCCAGCCTGCAGCGCTTCGGCTTCGGCGCGCGTCCGGGCACGGGTCTGCTCGAAGAGGGCCTCGGTCGCCTGCCGCAGCAGGCCCGCTGGGGCGAGGCGCGTCTGGCCACCGTCTCGTTCGGCCACGGCGTGTTGGTGACGACGTTGCAGATGGCCTCGCTGGTGCAGGCGGTCGCCAACGACGGCGTGATGAAGCGGCCGTGGTTGGTCGAGCGCGTCGTCGACGCCAGCGGCAGCGTCGTCGAAGAACACAGCGACGACGCCGGCGAACGCGTCATGTCGTCGGCGGCGTCGAAGACGTTGCTGTCGATCATGGAAGGGGTCGTCAAAGAAGGCGGCACCGGCACCCTCGCCGCGATCCCCGGCATCCGCGTGGGCGGCAAGACCGGCACCGCCGAGAAGGTCGACCCGCTGACGGGCAAGTACAGCCACACTCTGCACCTCTCGTCGTTCGTCGGTGTCGCGCCGCTCGACGATCCGCAGATCGTCGCCATCGTCGTCGTCGACGAGCCCCGCGGCCTCGTCTTTGGTGGACAGAACGCGGCGCCCGCGTGGCGCGCCATCGTCGAGCGCGCGCTCTTGCCCTCGGGCGGCGTCG
>JANNAY010001295.1:0-6709 GCA_031384945.1 Deltaproteobacteria bacterium | reverse complement strand
GACCCTGGCGGCCTTGCTGGCCGAGCGGCGCAAGCGCTTTGGCTACGCGGTGCTGCTCGACGTTCACTCGATGCCCTCGCTGGGGCGCCCCGGCCACGCCGACCCCGGCTCGCGCCGCGCCGACGTGGTGCCCGGCGACCTGCGGGGCACCTCGTGCGCGCCGGCGCTGTCGAGGCTCGTCGCCGAGCACTTCAAGTCGCGCGGCCTCTCGGTGCGCCCCAACGACCCGTACATGGGCGGCTTCATCACCAAGCACCACGGACGCCCGGCCAGGGGCATCCACGCCCTGCAAATCGAGCTCAACCGCGACCTCTACATGGACGAGTCCACCTTCGCCCTGAAGGCCGACGGCGCCGCCGTGGCCGCCGAGCTTCTCGTGGCGCTGGTCGAGAAGGTGAAAGCGCTCGTGCTTCCCTCGTAGTGTCGGCGATGCGCCTGACCTTCTTGCTCGCCGTCGTCGTCTTTGCAGCCAGCGCCGTCCGCGCCGACGAAGCCAAAAAAGCAGAAGAAGCAGAACCCGAAAACGGCATCTCGGTGCGCCTCTTGAGCGGCTTCGCCGACGAACCCGGCGCCGAAGTCAACGTCATCTTCGGCGCTGGCGTCGCCTACGAACGCGACTTCTTCGACAACCTCGTCGCCGTCGAATTCGCCCTCGAAGCCCTCGCCGAACCCGACGCCACCAACCTCGTCGCCGAGCTCGTCGTCGAGAAGCCCATCGAGATCAACGATTCGTTGGGCCTCTACCTCGGCGCCGGTCCGTCGGCCGGCGTGCACGTGAAAGACGCCCGCATCATCCCCGGCGGCGGCGGCCTCGCCCTCATCGGCGGCGAGTGGTTCATCGCCGGCGGCTTCGAGATCTTTCTCGAGCTCGACACGGCATTTTTGTACTTTGAGCGCCCCGTCGTCGAAGCCGATCTCGGACTGGGTGCTTTGTATCGTTTTTGAGCCGGCGCTCTCAGCCGGGGATCGAGAACGGGTGCTTCTTCGGGCGGTCGCAGGCTTTGTCGGTGCAGACCTGCGCCTCGACGACGCCAGAGATGCCGCCGCTGCCCTTGGTGAGCTTGGCCTTCAACGGAACGTCGCCTTCGAGGATGACGCTGGTGCCGAGGGCGCCGAGGTCTTTCTTCACGCCGGCGGGGATATCGACAGCGCCGTCGACGGCCCAGCCGTTGGCGGCGTCGACGGTCATGGCGACGGGCTTCGAGACTTCTTCGCCCGGGCCGTAGGCGTGGAAGCCGGGCTTGATCTTGAGCATCACGAGCAGCGTGCCGTCGGCGGCGTTGTAGGCGGGGACGACGGCGAGGGCGCTGTTCCAGTCCGGCGGCGCCTCGGGCAGCGGCTGCGTCTTGCCGATGGTGCCGTCGTCTTTGACGGGCTTCGCCTCGCCAAAGTCGCCGTCTTTGCTGGCGGCAGGGCAGCCGGCAAGGACGGAGAAGGCAGACGCAACGGCGACGACGGCGAAGATCTTCTTCATGTGGAACCTCGGGGGCGTTTCTAGCGTCTCTTTCGGCGGGCGCGCGACTTTGACATGGACAGAACCGTGAACGACTCCAAAGACGACGTCGCCGACAACGCAGACCAACTTGATGTCGCCCCGGTTCCGCGGCCGAAGAAGCCGATGCTGTCGCAGACGATGTCGACGTGGGCGCCGGTCGCCGCTGGCGTCATCCGCGCCGTCGCTGGCGTGCTCGCGTTTTCGGCCGCGCTGCTGACCTTGCCGATTCACTACGCCACGCCGTTTCTCGCGGGCGTCGGCCTGCTGATGCTGGTGGGCGGCTGCGTGAGCGTCATTCGCTCCTGCGCCGATGAGCCGCAGCTGCGCTGGTTCTCGCGCGTGTTCCCGCTGGTCTGCTGCGCCGTTGTCATCGTCGACGTAGGCATTGTCGCGGTCTACGGCGCTGGCGTCTTTGCGCCGAACCTGCGCGGCGAGCCGGCGCCTGCGGCGCGCGATGACGGCACCGTGCGCTTCGAAACGCCCTGACGCCCCACGCCGCCGCCCATCGTTGTTCGAGCCCGTCGACGTTCGCCAGCGACGTCAGACCTTGGGGCCGCGCTTCCACACGAGGCGGGCGGCGTTGACGAGGTTGCCGCGGGCGAGCTCGTCGGTGTTCCAGTAGCCACGCACGTCGCCGTTTTGATCGATGAGGACGAACTTTTGGACGTGGCCGATGTCGAAGACCTCGGGGTTGCCCGGCAACGGGACCTTCTCGCCGACGTCGATGAACATGCGCTTCACCAGCAGCTCTTTGAGCGCGGCCTCGTCGCCTGTGGCGAAGGTCCACAGGTCTTTGGGAGCGGCGAACTTCGTCGCGTACGCCTGCAGCACCGCCGGCGTGTCGAAGGCGGGGTCGACGGAGAAGCTGACGAGGCGGATGGGTTTCTTATCGGGTGATTCAAGGTCAGCGACGTGATCCAAGATCTTCTTGAAGTCCGCTTGCTGCGTGGGGCAGACGCTCGGGCAGCGCGAGAAGAAGAACGAGGCGATCCAGACCTGGCCCTTGAGAGACTCGCTCGACAGCGTCGCGCCATCTTGATCGACGAGGCGCCATTCGCCGAGAGAGGCGACCGGCGGCGGGGCCTTCATGGCGAACGTTTGCAACAGCGGCAAGATCGTCAGCGCGGCGGCGCCCGAGAGAAACGCGATCAGCCAGGGATTTTTGTAGAAGGGCGACTTTTTCGGCGACGAAGCCTGTGTCTCAGGAGACATGAGGTCACCCCATCAGGGCATTGATCAAACGGTCAACAGCGAGGGCACCGAAGATGACGGTCTGCCAGATGAGGCTGGCGATGAAGACCTTCTTGGCCCACTTGTCGTCGTCGAGACGGGGGCGGGCCACGGGCAACAAGCCGCGCACGGCCTTGACGGTGAACCACACGCCGACGGCGGCAGCGACGACGGCGTAGGCAGGGCCGCCGAGCCCGAGCGGCCACAGCGCCACGCCGAGCAGCGAGAGCAGCAGCGTCGTCGCGGTGATGGCGAGCTTGGCCTGCGGCAGTCCGAGCGACGTCGGAAAGACCTTGTGGCCGGCGGCGACGTACTCGGGCTCGCGGTAGAGCGAGATGGCGAGAAAGTGCGGCAGCTGCCAGAGAAAGACGACGGCGAAGAGGGCGACGCCAGTGACGTCGACGACGCCAGCGGCCAACGTGCCCCCCATCAGCGCCGGCATCGCGCCGGGGATGGCGCCGACGACGAGCGACCACGGGCTGCGCTGCTTCATCGGCGTGTAGACGAGCACGTACAGAAACAACGAGAACAGCCCGAGCCCGACGGTCAACGCGTTGCCGCAGATGAACAACAGCGGCAGCGACAGCGCGATCCAGCCGAGGCCCGTGACGAGGGCGAAGGTGGGTCCGCGGCGTCCGCTGGCGAGCGGGCGGTTGGCCGTGCGCGTCATGCGGCCGTCGACGTCGGCCTCGAGCAGCATGTTGAGGGCGCCCGCGCCCATGACGATGAGGGCGACGCCGGCGAGGCCGAAGACGCCTTTGACGACGACGGCGAGGTCGAGGGCGACGGCGGCGCGTCCCGGTCCGAACGGCCCCTGCGCCGGAAACGCGGCGTCGAGGACGAAGGTGCCAGCGGCGACGATGACGGCCATCATCGTGATGCCCGGCTTGCCGAGCGCGACCAGGTCTTTCCACAGCGACACGCCGCCGGGGGGGGCCGACGCGGGCAGGGCAAGGGCATCGGGCGTCTGGGCAGCGCTCACAGCCAACAAGGGACGATCCCCGGTCGTCGGCGTCAACGACCCCGCCGGCGCCGTGTGGCGGGCTGCCGCGCGCATCCGGACAGGGCGGGGCAAGCCCCGCCCCTCCCGGCCGCGACGCACGTCGTCACGCATGTCCTTCGCGACAACAACGGACGACGGGGCTAGCGCTTGTCGTCGTCGTCGACGCGGAGGGACCGGACGGCACCCGTCAGCGCCTTGGTCTGCTCGTTCAACGCGCTGACACTGCCGGTGATGGCCGTAACGGTGTCGCGGTGCCGGTGGGCGACGTCGCGCACCGACGTCGTCGTCACCGTGATGGCCGCGGCCAGCTCAGTCTGCGCCCGCGACGCGGCGGCGAGCTCGTCGGTGGCGGCGAGGATGCGTCCGGCGCGGGCGAGGAGGGCGTCGGTGCGGGCGTCTTCGGCGGCGCCGAGTGAGGCGACGGTGTCGGCTTCTTTGCGCAGGGTGATGGCCGACTCTTCGAGGCGCTGTTGGGCGCTGCGCTGCTCGAGCAAGGCGCTCTCGATGTTTCTGTGCATCGACGACGTCTGCGTGACGGCGAGCGAGACGCTCTTGGTGCGGGTGGCGGCGTCGCCGATCAGCTGGGCGAGGCCGGCGGCGTCTTGCAGCGCGCCCTTCATCGACGCCAACACGCTCTCGAGCACCGCGGTCGCATCGCCAGAGGTGCGCTGGGCGGCCCCGACGGTGTCAGAGAGCCCATGCACGGCCTTGGTGACGACGTCGATCTGGCGCTGCGCCTCGGCGGTGCGGTCGGCGATGCTCACCGAGGTCGCCCGCGTGCGCGCCGCCAGCGAGCGGATCTCGTCGGCGACGGTGGCGAAGCCAAGGGACTGGCCGCCCGCCTGCGCAGCGATGATCGAGGCGTTGAGCGAGAGCATCGACGTCATGTCGGCGATGTCGCCGATCAAACCCGCCATCGAGAGCACCTCGACCATCGACGACGACAGCGCCGACGCCGCCGCCCGCGTGCGCTCGGTGACGACGACGACGCTGTCGTTGGCCTTGCGCTGCTGCTCGAGCAGCGCGAGCCCGTCGCCCGAGCGGGCCAGCGCGCTCTCGGCCTTTTGTGCGATGGCGCTGGCCGTGCTGTCGGCGTCGGTCATGCGGCTCTGCACGTCGCGTGAGGCTTTCTGCGCCTCGTCGATGGCGCGCGACAAACCAGAGAGCGCGTCGACGATGCGGCGGGCGGCGTCAGAGAGCTCGTCGCGGTGGGCCTCGTTCTCGTCGAGGGCGCGCCGCATGTCGGCCACGCGCTGCGCCACCGAGCGCGTGCCTTCGCGGGCTTCTTTCAAGGCCTGCTGCGACTCGCGCGACGCCGCCTGCACCGCCGCGACGCGCTCGGCGACGCGGCTGGTCTGCCCGACGATCTCTTCGGTGCGCGCCTTGGCCTCATCAGCTGCCTTGAGCTGGCGCGTCGAGCCATTGGCGACTTCGGCGGCGTCGTCTTGAATGCGCCGGCTGGCAGCGCTCAGCTGCTCAGCGACAGCCCGCATCTCGCCGACGATGTCGACCCAGCGGCGGCGGACGCGTTCGACGGCGCCGGCGACGACGCCCAATTCGTCGAAGCCCTCTTCGAGCTTGTGTGTGAGGTCGCCGTCGGCGAGGGCCTGGGCCACCTCGCGCATCTGCTCGACGCGCTCGAACAACGACGAGAACACGCGGCGCACGAGCAGAAACGCCATGGCGATGGCGATGGCGCCGAGCCCCATCGAGGCAGCGACGTGGCGCAGCAGCCGCGCCGCCGTCGACGCGCGATCGACGCCGATCACCACCGAGGCCGCAGACGTCTGCTTCTTCGCCGCGGGCGCGCCTTCGTCGCCCAGGCCGTGGACGTCGGCGCCACTGGCGCCGTCGCCGCCAGCGTCGACGATGGCCTCTTTGGCGATGACGAGGCGGCCGACGGCTTCGTCGCCGGCGAGGGCGGCTTCTTTGGCGGCGGCGACGTCGTAGCCCGTGGCGGTGCGCAAGGCGCGAACACCTTTGTCATCGACGACGGCGGCGAAGACCACGTCGCCCTTCAAGGCGAGGGCGAGGCGCTCTTCGAGAACCGGCTTGTTGCCAGCCCACGCGGCGACCTGCATCAACGTGTCGGCGCTGACGGCGCGGGCGAAAGAGTGGGCCTCGACGACGAGGCGCTCATCGACGGCGCGGGCGTAGGCAGCGACCGAGAACGCCGTCTGCGCCACCACGAGCGTGACGATGACCGCGAGCACCGAAACTGTGACGCGCGTGCGCAGCATCCAACCCGCGCTTCGTCGGCCAGAGCCCTCGGTGCCGCGGTGGTCGCTCATTCGCCGACCACGACGGTCGGGGGGGTCAACATGCGCGGTGGCAAGGTCAGCCCCATCTTCTGGCCCGCAGACTTGTTGACGACCAGGCCGCCCTTCATCACCGCCAACGCCTGCAGCTCGGCCGGCGGAGTGCCCTCGAGTACGCGCTTGGCGATGCGCCCAGCGATGCGCCCATTGTCGGCGTACGACGGCACGAGCGCTGCCAGCAGCCCGAGCCGCACGAAGCTCTCGCTGTAGGTCAACACCGGTAATTTTTTATCGAAGGCACGCTTGACCAGATACTGCAAAAATGCTTTGGAGACCACCGTAGCGTCGGCCGGCAGCAGCAGCGAATCCGTCTCGGCGAGAAGGCCATCGAGCGCAGCAGGCGTCTCACGTTGATCGCCGACGGGTTTGGCGATCAACTTGATCTTGAGGGCGTCGGCTGAAGCCTTGAAATCAGCAATCTCAGCGGCGTTGAACCGCGGGTCGTACAAGATGCCGACAGACTTCACTGACGGCACCAGCGCCCGCAGCGCGTCGAGCTGCGCGCGCGCTGGCACGGCGACAGCGACCTTCACCAACTTCGGCGACGACGGCACCGCCGACGACTGCAGCAACATGCAAGCGACGACGGGGCGGTCGAGTCCGACGGCGAGCAGGGCGGCGCGGGCGCCGACGGTGACGACGACGCCGGCGTCGGCGGCGTCG
>JANNAY010001293.1:0-2237 GCA_031384945.1 Deltaproteobacteria bacterium | reverse complement strand
GTCGCCGTCGACGACGGCCAACCGCACGACCTCTACATCGACCAGGACTTCGACGCCGGCGTCGAGACGAACCGGACCTACAGAACTGCCGAGGGGTTCGCCGCCACTCGCGTCGACGTCGCAGAGTTCGAAGTCACCATCACCGGGCAGCGGCTGCGCGTCGTCGTCTCCACGCCGAAGCTCTGAACTCACCACGGGAATGCCTTGAGGTCGCCGTGCTCGTCGAGCGCGAGCGACTTGGCGAGCTCGGGGTCCGTGCGGTGAAGGTCGAGGAGAAAGTTGTAGCGGCCTTCGTCGTCGACGGCGGCGAACGACGCGAAGGCGCGACGCATCGACTCGCGGTAGCGGCGAAGGACAGAGACAGGGGTTTCGGTGTTCGTCGACGAGAGCGGGGCTTTGGACATGTGGTCTTCCTTGGTGAGCAGCGTTGCGGGCGACCGCGAACCTTCGAACCCGATCACGATGGGGGTTCGGTTGGCGGCGACGGTGAGGGGATCGACAGAGGCGGAATTCACGGACGACTCCTTGGTGGCTGCGGACATCGTCCGAGGCGCAGAAGCTGCGACCCGAGAGAATTCGTGAGGCGGTCATGACGACGAGAAACACCCAGAAAGCCTGAGTGAGATCGCCGAGGACCGCGCCGTTGCGTGGACGCAACGGTGCGAGCGGCGGCGAAGTGGCGTAGGCGCCCGGGAACGGTCGTCATTGCGGCCAACGCTGCGGGGCGCGGGGCGTTACCAAGACGACAAGGCTGAGCTGCGGCAAGAGGACCTCCTTCCATCCCTAACGCCGGCAAAAACCAGAGTCGGCGCGGGGTGGAAGACGAAGCTGCTGTCGGCGGGGTGTGACCAGGACGACAAAGCGAATCGTCGATGACAAACACGGAGAGCAAGGGAACCTCCAACGAGAGGCAGCACCCTGCCCGGCACCAGGCGTGACAAGGAGTTGGATCGTCGCGGTCGCTGGGCATTCGAGACCTCCTGCGACGAAGCCTCAGCCCTGCAGAAGCTGAAAGTTGGGTGGCCGGCAACCGCGTCGGTCTAGAGACCGTCGTCGACAGCTGTGCGCGGCGAGGCGTGCAATGACGTCGACGGCGACTACGTCGGGTGGTGCATGCCCGAGTTCCTCGGCCGACGTCGTCCACATGACGCAAAAGTCGTCGCCGTCGCCGGCGACGACTACAGGGGCGCATCCCCTGCTCAGAATTCTCGAAACCATGCGAGCCATCAGCGCCTCCAGCGACAAGCTGCAGAAGCTGGCCTTTGTCGTTGTGCTTGATGGTTGCCGGCGGCGGCGTGGGTCTACTTTCGTCGTCGTCGATGTAGATGTCTGCATTCGCAGACCGTCATCGCCGCGGGCGTCGTCGACTACGTCACCGTGGGGTGTTGCAGGGGCGGACGCTGGCTTGGTGAATCAGGTCGACTCGTCGTACGTCGCGAGTCCCCTCACGCGGGAGCAACCATGAAGCAGCACATCACCCTTTCCGAGACCACGACCCTCGAGGTCACGCTCGACGAGCGCATCGCCATTTCGCGTGGCCTGCAGAAGTACGTCGTCGAATTGAATTGCTCTTGGGAGCTGCGGGGACAGGTCCCGGAGCGCGAGCATCACTCGATCGTGGTTCAATACGCCGACGTCGAAGCCTGGGGCCGCACGGCCGCATGGGTCGACGTTGGGCGCGCTGTCGTCGACGGCAACTTCGACCAGACAAGGCTCGGCGGAAGCGGAGCAACAAGCGGCTCCGTGGGGTTCGCCCTCTCGCTGACGCCGTCGGAATTTCGAGCGCTCGATGAGTTGCGCGAAGGCGGAAAGCTCCACCTGCGGATACGGCTTGCGTATGAGATACAGTTGCTTTTTCGACAGCAACCGGAAAAAGAGCGTCGATACTGGGTCTTCCGCGAGGCACCCAAGCGTGAGTCGCCCTCACAACTCGAGCGAAAATACACGCAGAGCGCATGGATCGAAGCAACCGAGCACGCTGGTGTTCTCGGCAGGTTTCTCCTCGAAACCCCTGCAGACTTCGGAGATGACCCGATTGCACATGAGGCGGCCGGATTCTACGAAAAGGCGTATCACGCTGCGAACGCTGGGCGATATCCTGAATGCGTCACCCATGGTCGCGCCATGCTTGAGCGAATCACCATTCTACTCGACGATAAAACTGAGGTGGGCTTCGTCTGGAAGAAGGCCAAGGACGACGGACGGCCCGATTCGTGGACGAAGCAGGAGCGCCTGCG
>JANNAY010001279.1:0-7676 GCA_031384945.1 Deltaproteobacteria bacterium | reverse complement strand
CGACGCCGCCGCCGACGACGTCAGACCCGCCGGTCGCCGACGACGACGTCATCACGGCCGCGTTCTTGCGCAGCGTCACCGACTACGAGCGCGCCTGCGCCTTCGGCGCCGACGCCTACGCCGTCGAGGTCGCCTTCTTCGACGGCCCCTTCGCCGACTTCTCCGGCGGCGACGACCGACTCATGGCCCTCGTCGCTGACGCAGACGTCTTCGTCGACGGCGACAACTTCGCCGCCTGCGCCAACGGCATCGCCGCGGGCGACTGCGACGATCGCGCCGCCGTCTTGCGCGCCTGCGGCCGCTTGCTCGTCGGCAACGTCGACGACGGCGGCGCCTGCTCCGCCTCCGAAGAGTGCAAGAGCGGCCGCTGCAACCGCGACGGCGGCAGCACCGACTGCGGCGTCTGCGACGACCTCGACGACGAATGCGCCTACGACTTCTTCTGCGGCGACGGCGCCTTCTGCACCGACGATGGCCGCTGTCGTCGTCCCGGCGACCCGTGCGAGCGCGCCAGCGACTGCGCCGGCGAGGTCTGCGCCGACGGCGCCTGCGTCCCCCTGCCCGTGCTCGGCGAGGCGTGCGGTGCGTTCGGCTGTGCTGGCGAAGACGTCGTCTGCGCCGACGCCGTCTGCGTCGCCAACGTCGAATTCGGCGCCGCCTGCGCACCCGGCGTCGCCATCTGCGACCGGGCCAACTGCGTCGACGGCGTCTGCACACCCCTCGGCGCAGGCGACGCCTGCATCAGCGACAGCAAAGGCGACCCGCCCGCCTGCGGACCGGGCCTCGTCTGCGAGAGCGGCGGCGGCGACAGCGAGGCCTGCGTCGTCGTCAAAGGCGGCGTCGACCCCGAACCCAAACCCGAAGAACCCGTCACCGTCGTCGAGGTCGGCGAAGACTGCGGCGACAGCGTCGTCTGCACCGGTGGCGGCGTCCGCACCTACTGCGCTGTCGAAACAGGCACCTGCACGCTGCGACCGGGCGCCGGCGAAGACTGCGGCGAAGACGTCGACGGCAATGTCGGCTTCTGCGCCGCCGACAGCGTCTGCGACCCCGACGGCGTCTGCTTCCACGGCGGTGACGTCGGCGACGCCTGCGAAGACGGCGACGTCGGCGAAGCGGCCGTCTGCGCCGAACCCCTGCAATGCAGCCGCGCCGGCATCTGCTTCGACCGCGACGTCGTCATCGACTGCCGCTGACCTACTCCGGCAGCGGCGGCTGCGGCAGCGGATCCGGCTCGTCCCACGGCAGCTCCGGCTCTTCCGTCGTCGTCGCCGGCTTCTTCTTCTCCGGCGCCTTCGGCTTCGGCGCCACGGCGGCCTCAGCAGCGAACAGCGATTGCCGCTGCACCTCGGTGAGCGCGCGCAGCGTGAGATCGACGCGCTGGCTCTTGCCGACCTCGACGTCGACAGCGACGCCATCGGCGCGGCCAGAGACGGCGTCGACGACGCGGATGAAGTGCTTGCCCGGCTTCAAGCGCACGTCGACCAGCGGCGTGAAGCGACCGGTGTCGACACCGTCGATGAAGACCTTGCCCCACGGATCGGTGCGGACGCTGACGGTGCCAGCGTCGTCGCGGTCGCCAGCAAAGAAGCCCGCGTCGGGGTGCGCGCTCTTGTGGCCGTAGAGCAGGCGCAGGGCCTCTTGGCTGCGGTCGGCGAGCGCCTTGTCGTCGAGCTTGGCGGCGACGGCGGCGAGGGCCACGTGCACCTCGGGGATGAACGGATTCTCCCAGGTCGCCCGCTGGTACTGCGTCTTCGCCTCGGTCCAATTCTCGTCGTGCAGCGCCAGACGCCCCAGCAACACATGGGTCTGTGGATCGTCGGGAAACACGGCGACGGTCTTCTGCAACACCGCGCGCGCCTTCACCAACTCGCCGGTCTCGATCCACACACTCGCCAGGCGGTTGTGCAGCGCCGGCGACGTCACGCCGGTGATGAGCGTGGCCCGTTCGTACTCGAGGGCCGCGGCCTTCAAGCGTCGACGCTCGCGCAAGAGGTTGCCGAGGCGAACGAAGCGGCGGCCTTCAGCGCCTTTTTCGGCGGCTTCTTTGAGGGCTGCTTCGTCTTCTTCTTCGTCGGCGCTGGCAGCGCCGCCGCGGGCGTTCTTCACGAAGGTCAGCTTGTGCGGCTCAGCACCCGGCACGAGCTTGAACGGACGCTTCTTCAAATACCCGCGCCAGTCGCGCTGCAAGCCAGCGAGGTCGCGGCCGGTGGCGTCTTCGAGGGCGTCGTCCATCGACTTGCCGTCCCGCAAGGATTCCAACAACACGTTGGTCGCGCGTTTGCCGTTCTTCTCTTCAACGGTTTTCTCGATGAACTCGATGACGCTGAAGACTTCAGCAAAGGCGAGCGCGGTGTCTTCTTGCGACGGCAACTTCGCCATCGACGGGTGCATCTGCTCAAACGTGATCAGCTTGCCGCTCTTCACGCCCTTGGCGAGCAGGTTCTCGCTCGCAGCGTCGAGCGCGAGCCCGGGCGGACCGCGCCAGCGCGTCTCGTTGTACTTGGCCAATCCCTCGTGCAGCCACACCGGGACTGTATTGTGGCTCTTCTCAGAGATGATCAGGTGCAGAAACTCATGGGCCAGGGTGTCGAGCCACGAATACCCACGTGCCAGCGCCTTCGGGCTGGTGATCATGAGACGGTTGTATTTGCACAGCGCGATGGTTCCTGATGTCTCGATCTCTTTGACCGTCAGGCTCGACACGCTGGCCAGCCCGCTCGCGTCGTGCAGCACATCGACGGCGATCTTGTGGCGGGGCCGGTAGTCAAAGGCCAAAGAGATGCGGGCGTAGGCGTCTTCGAGGGCGGCGGTGGCGATCGGCAGCAACAGCTCGTCTTTGCCCCGCGGCACGCGCACGACGAAGTGCTCGCTCTCGGCGGCGACGAAGCCCTGCGTCTCTTTGAGCGTGCTCTCGGCCAGCGGCAACAGCGCGGGCGCGTCGCCCCCTTCGGCGGCGCGGCGCAAGAGCTTCACTGCGGCGTCGTAGTCGCCCTGGTGAAACTTCACCGCGCCGAGCAGCGCTTGCACGGGCGGCACGTCGGGCAGCTGCGCGTCGAGCTCCTGGGCGATGGCGGCGGCGTCGTCGAGCTTCCAATCGTTGAGCGCGGCGTTTCCCTGGCTCAAGCGATCGGCGACCTGCTCCGCCGTCGGCGCGGCCTGCACCTGCCCCGCGCACAGAAGCACAACCAGCGTTGTGAGCATCCACAACCCGGGTTGGGAAGCACGACGCTCGCTCGAACGCCGCGCTCGCGACGTCGTCACGGGGCTCGATTTCCCCCCGGTGTCGGGGGGGTAGGGGGGCGGCGCGCGCCATGGCGTCGTCGTCGAGAAGGTCATTTGATGAGCTCCTCGTAGTACTTCTTCACTTCGCCGGCCCAATCCTGCGGCGCGCCTTCGCGCATGGCGTCGAGGATGTCTTTGCGAAAGGCATCCTTGACCTTGAAGTCACTGCCGTCAGGAATCTTCACCTCTTCTTTGGCGCTGCCGCGGCTGCCCTCGTCGTCACGCTCGCTGCCCGGCGAGCCACCACCCGGAAGCGGCAGAGGAATGCCGCCGCTGCCGCCGTTGCCGCCCTTGCCCATCTGCTGCATCGCCTTCTGCAACGCCCGCAGCTGCTGCAACGCCTGCGACTGCGACTGCCGCGCCCCGCGCACGCCGTCACGCTCGCCGCGGCCCTTCGACTGGCCCTTCAGCTGGCGCGCAGCGCGGTCCATGGCCTGCTTCGCGTCTTCGACCTGCTTCTTGTGCTCCGGACCAAAGATCGGCGCGTCTTTGCCGATCTCTTCCAGCAGCTGACCGAGCTTCTGCGCCTGCTCACCGAGCTGCTGCTGCCGATCGCCCTGCTTGCCGAGGCGCTCTTTCTCTTTGCCATCCATCATCGTCGACGGATCCGGCAACGCCTCCTCCAACGCCTTCCGCGCTTCCTGCAGCGCCTGCCCCGCCTCCTGCAGCGCCTTCTCCGACTTCTCGAGCGTCTTTGACGAAAACGCCATGCGCCCGCGCTGCTTGTCATCGATCGATTGCTCCGCGGTCTTCGCGGCGGCCTCGGCCTCTTCCGACGTGCGCAGCGCGTCTTCGACGTCGCCGGCGTCGAGGGCCTTTTGCAAATCCGCGGTGCGGGCTTTGGCTGCGTCGACGTCTTCTTCTTCGAGGGGGCTCAAGCCCTGCGTCGACACCTTCTGCAGCTCCGCCTGCGCCTTCGCCGCCTTCTTCTTCGCCTCCGCCAGCGCCTTCTCGAGCTTCGCCTTCAGCTTCTCTTCCTGCTTCTTGCGCGCCTGCTCCATCGCCTTCTCGGTCTCTTCGAGCTCTTCTTGCTGGCCCTTCTCGAGGGCCTCGAGCTCTTGACCGAAGCGCTCCATCTTTTCGCGCAGCTCTTTGTTCTCTTCGCCGCCCATGTCGTCTTCGGTCTTCTCGAGCTCGTCGACCATTTTCTGCGTCTGGTCGAGCATCGACTCGAGGGCCTTTGCCGCGTCTTCCAGGCGGCCCTCTTCGATCATTTCATCGAGGCTCTCGGCCTGTTCCATCATCTGATCACTCTTGAGCGCTTCTTCGTTCAAGTACTCATCAGGGATCTCTCGTCGCAGCTCACCGAGCCGCGCCGCGAGCTCTTGCAACTGCTGCTGCATGCGCCGGATCTCGTCAAGCAGCGCCTCGCGCGTCGTCGGATCGCCGCTCTCTTTGTATTGCTGCAGCAGCTCTTTCAAATCCTGCTGTGCCCGCTTCATATCTTTGACAAGCTTCTGAGCTTCCAAGACACGTTCACGTTGCAACAAATCCTCGAGATAGAGGATGTGCTTCTCGAGGCGCACGGTGAACACGGCCTGCGTGTCGACGAGGCGCTTCCACAGCTGCGGCGGCACCAGGCGATCGGCGACCGGCAGCGGCGTGCGCTCGACGGCGGTGAGCTTGTCGTTCATGACCCGTTGCAGATCGAGGCGCATGTTGGCCAGCGCGCGCCGCACGCCGCCTTCGCCACCTTCGTCGTCGTCGAGCAGGGCGTCGGTGCCGACGGCGGCGAGGGTCTCGTCGAACAGCGCCAGCATCGCCGTCGCCCGCGGCGCCGTCTGCTTGTTGCGCTCGAGTGCGCGCTTCTCGCCAGCGACGTCTTTCTCGGGCGCAAAGGGCGCCTCGAGCTCGTCGCCCAGCACCTCGACCATTTGCCCCAACAGCGCTTCGAGCCGGTCGATGACCTCTCTGTGGTGCTGGGTCGCCGAGAACACCGTCAACACGCGCGTCGTCGAGCGACCGACCTTCGGACCGCTCACCGTGTCGTTGTCGACAGCTTCGATGGTGACGGCGAGCTTCTCGCCGGGACGCGCACCGATGTCGCCGACGTTGAACGCGCCGCGCCCGCGCACCTGACGCAACCCCGGCACATCCTGCAGCTTCTTCGCATACGGCTGCCGCGAAGACCCTTGTCGTTTGACGACGACGCGGACCTCGGTGACGCCGTTGTCGTCGCTGGCGGCAAAGGCGAGGTCGACGTCGTCGTCGATCTGTACGGTCATGTCTTTGGCGGGTTCGTCGAGGGTGACGCTGGGGGCGGCGTCGTCTTTCAAGACAATCTTGCGCGCCACCGGATCGACGACGGTGTCGCCGCCGTCGTCGACGACGCGAAAGCGCCAGGCGCCGCCGTGGTCGACGACGAATTTGGCGCGCAGGTTCTTGCCGTCTTTCACTTCGGCGGCGAGCGCCAGCTCTTTCGGACCGCCAGTGACAACGAGGGCGGCGCTGTCAACGACGCGGTCGGCGCGGCCTTCGATGACGACTTCGGTGCCGCGCGGGGCGGTCACATCGCCCGACGCGCCGGGAATGACCTCGTCACGGCTGTTCATGTACGCCGGAAAACGCAGGGTGATCGTCAGGTCGGTGACCAACGGGGCTTGCTGCAAGGCGCGTTCGGCGAGGGCGGCGTCGGCGGCGCCAGCGTCAAAGAGCTTCTGCAGTCGCGCTGTCAAAGTCACGGGCGACACGATGAACCAACCGCCCGCGACCACGACGACGACGGCCAGCGCCAACAACGTCGGCACCGCCGACTCGAGCGCGACCCGCGTCAGCGACGCCATCGCCTCGCCGTTTCTGACGACGTCGACGGCGCGGCCAATGTGAGCGTCGCACAAGGCGCGCGAGCGCCCGACGCGGTCGTCGACGCCTGCGTCTCTGAGTTCGACGGCCGAGCGCACGAGGTCACGCACCTCGATGCCGCGCCGCCGCAGCGCCGCCTCGAGGTGTCCACCGATGACGAAGTCAGACCGCAGCGGCCACATGCGCCACGTACCGACGGCGACCGCAGCGACGACGACGACGACGGCCACCGCGCCGAGCAGCACGTCGCGCACGACCAACGAGAACGGCGCGACGCCGACGACGACGCAGGCGACGACGACGGCTGCGCCGGCGCTGGCGACGGCAGCGACGACGGCTTCGACGACGCCGACGGCGCGCAGGGTGCGGCGGCCTTCGTCGAGCAAACGGTTCAAGCCACGCACCGACGGCGTGGCCTCGACGTCGCCGCGTTTGCCAATGGATTTGTCGGGCGGGCTCGCCTCTGCCATGCCACCTTTCGAACGGACCTGGGACCTCGTCGGTCTTCGGGCTCCATGTCATAGTCGGTCCGTTGTCGTCGTGCAGCCCTGAGGTAGAGCGTGTCGGAAGCCGGCAAGGTCAATGGAGCAACCGAGGCGACCCCCGCGCCGGCCAAGGCGACGTCGTCAGCTCGTCCCGCACATCCGCCGCGTGCGTCGGCTGCCGAGCGCGCCGCACGCGCCCGTGGGCTCGTCGACGACGCGAAGAAGATCGCCGCCACCAACGATGAGCGCCGCGCCCGCGACAAGCTGCGCGACCAAGACCTCGTCGATCGCGCCAAGAAGGGCGACACCCTCGCGTTTCAAAAGCTCGTCATCGCCCACCAGGGCCGGCTCTTCTCCGTCGCCTTTGGCATCCTGCGCGACCGCGACGAGGCGATGGACGTCGTGCAAGACGCCTTCATCAAGGCCCACAAGAAGCTCGCCGAATTCGAAGGCAACGCGGCGTTCTCGACGTGGCTCTACCGCATCGCCGTCAACCTCTGCATCGACCGCAAGCGCGCCGACACGCGGCGCCGCAAGACCGACCTCGACGACGCTGCTGCCCGCAACCTCGACGACGATCCGCTCTACTCCTCCGCCGAATTCGCGCCGCGCCTCTCGGGCAGCAATCCGCTGCGCAACAGCACCGACAAAGAGCTGGGCAAGCAGATTGATACGGCCATGGCGAAGCTGAGCGATGACCACAAGTCGATCGTTCTGCTGCGCGAGGTCGAGGGCATGTCGTACGAAGAGATCTCCGAGACGCTGGGCATTCCCAAGGGCACCGTGATGAGCCGGCTCTTTCACGCGCGAAAGAACCTGCAGCGTGTCCTGCGTCCCATCCTCGGCATCGAAGACGGCATGGGACTCGACGGTAAGCCCATGGAAGAAGGGCGCAATTCGCGGTCCGATGATCCGGCATCCGGTCAGACGGACGATCCTGCCACTGACGGTGAAGAAGCCGCCTCTGGCCAACGTCGCAGCCGAACGACGCGCACCCCGCAGTCGGACCAGGAGTAGGCGGCATGTCGGCCAAACGCGCACCATCCCCAAACGACGACGAGCTGGCGCTCCTCAGCGCCTTCCTCGATGGTGAGCTGTCGACGT
>JANNAY010001278.1:0-2098 GCA_031384945.1 Deltaproteobacteria bacterium | reverse complement strand
CACAACCCTCTCGGCGCCGAGGTCTCCGCGTCGTCGACGAGATGCCACGCCGAGAGTTTGTGCGACCGGGCCGCCCGAGATGCCCCGGTCGGACCCGTCACCTCGGCTCGTGCGCCCGAGCCTCGGCTCGCGACCGGCCCGAGATGCCGCGGTTGGGGCCCGTCACGCAGGATCGCGAGTTGCCATCGACGACACCGACCCCTATGACCCGACGCGTCAGCGTTTGACTCTCATGTCAATCAGGCCGAGGTGAGCCCGTGTTTTTCCCCATCCTCTACTCGCTCGTGATGGCGCTCGTGATCGTGAGCGCTTTTGGTTTCATGGGTCTGGCGCTCGGGCGCATCGCGCGCATGGTCGCCACGGGCGTGCGCGAAGAGAGCCACACCGACTTCGTGGCCAGCCGCATCAAGATGGTGATTCAGATCGTCTTCGGTCACAAGAAGACCCTTGAAGATCGCACATCGGGCCTGCTCCATATTGCTTTTATCTACGGCTTCTTCATCCTCGGCATTGGACACATGGAGGTCGTGCTCGAGGGCCTGACTTTCTTCATGAAGGGCTTCGGCGGTCAGCCGCTGCTGTACGAGCGCCTGCCGGGCATGTCGTACCATCACCCCATCATTGTGGCCTTTCACTTGTCGCAAGACATCATGGCCTTCTTGATCCTCGTGGCCGTCGGCGGCGCGCTGGCCCGTCGGTGGAGCGGACGGGTGCCCCGCCTGATGCCGCGCTCGCCTGACGCCGAAGTCATTTTGTACTTCATCGGCTTTCTTTATCTGACGTTCTTCTGGCTCAACGGCACCGGCCTGATGATCCACAACAACTATCACTGGCACTTCGAGTGGTCGCAGCCCTTTAGCTCGATCGCGGCGTACCCGTGGCAGAAGATTGCTTCTGAAGACACGATCTACTGGCTCAATTTCTTCTTCTCGTGGGCTCACGTCGCGACCTTCTTGCTCTTTGGTTGCTACATCCCGCTGTCGAAACACATGCACCTCGTGTTCGCTGGTCCGAACACCTACTTCTTCCAAAAAGGTGCCTACGCGTGGCGCCAACCCGAAGTCGCCGCCGCAGAAAAAGCGAAGCCGCCGAAAGAGCGCACGCGCGCGATGGGCCTGCCGCCGAAGATCGACTTCGAGACCGCCGAAGAATTCGGCATCGACAAGATCACCAAACTGCCGTGGAAGACGCTGCTCGACGGCTTCACCTGCACCGAGTGCGGCCGCTGCAACAACGTCTGCCCGGCGCACCTGACGCACAAGCCGTTGAAGCCCAAGAAGGTCTTGCACGACCTCAAGGTCAACCTGCTGAAGAAGAACGGACCGGCGCTGCTCGACGTGCGCGACCTGCTGGGCCGCCCGATCGAAGCGAAGAAAGAGCAAGAGGCGGCGCTGGCGCTCTTTCCGCTCATCTCAAAGGCCGAGATCGACCACCACGATCCGTTGCAGGTGCGGCCCCTCGACGGCCACTACCTCGAGGTCGACGGACAGATTCATGTCGACGAAGCCTGGGGCTGCACGACCTGCGGCGCTTGCTTCGAAGCGTGCCCGGTGCTGATCGACAGCGTGCCCGGCGCGCTCATCGGCATCCGCCAGGCGTTGGTGATGATGGAGAGCGACATGTCGCCCGAAGTCGCCAACACGATGAAGAACATCGAGCGCCGCGGTAACCCGTGGGGCATCGGACAAGACAAGCGCATGGACTGGGCCGAAGGCCTCGACGTCCCCGTCTTCGCCGACATCGCCGCCGAGACCCCGGACCGCGAGGTCGAGTACTGCTTCTGGGTCGGCTGCGCCGGCAGCACCGACGACAACGCCAAGAAGGTGCAGCAAGCTCTCGTGCGCATCTTGAAGGCCGCCAAGGTCGACTACGCCGTGCTCGGCTGCGAAGAGAAGTGCACCGGTGATCCGGCGCGCCGCCTCGGCAACGAGGCGCTGTTCAGCCAGCTGGCCCAAGAGAACATCGAAGTTCTCAAGCAGTACAAATTCAAGAAGATCTTCACGACGTGCCCGCACTGCTTCAACACGTTGAAGAACGAGTACGGCGAATTCGGCGTCGACTACTCGGTGCAGCACCACACGCAGCTCCTCGAAGAACT
>JANNAY010001241.1:0-9532 GCA_031384945.1 Deltaproteobacteria bacterium | reverse complement strand
CCATCGCCGACCAGCCAATGATCGCGCCGTTCTGGGCCGACGTTGAGACCAGCAACAACCTCGAAGAAGACCCGCCGCTGCGCAACCGCGTCTACCTCTTTCAAGAGCCCGATCGCATCATCGTGACCTGGCACGACGTCGGCTACTTCAACGCAAAGGTCGACAAGCTCAACGACTTCCAGATGGAGATCTCGAATCTCCAAGACAAGAACAACTACGACATCACCTACCGCTACAACCGCGTCGACTGGACGACGGGCGACTTCAGCGGCGGCCGCGACGGACTCGGCGGCACGCCGGCCCAGGTCGGCTTCGACGCCGGCGACGGCGTCCGCTTCGTGCAGCTCGCCAACTCGCGCACCGCCGACATCGTCAACATCGACGAGCAATCCAACGTCGAAGCCGCCGACGGTGGCGAGCCCGGTCTGTTTCGCTTTCAGCTGCGCGGCTGCTCGCTGCCGGTGTGCGGCGACGGCACCCTCGACCCCGGCGAGCAGTGCGACGACGGCAACCTGAGAAACGGCGACGGCTGCAACGAATTCTGCGTGCTCGACACCGACAACGACGGCCTCACCGACGACGAAGAAGACCTCATCGGCACTGACCCCACGAACCCCGACAGCGACGGCGACGGCTTCTTCGACGGCAGCGAAACTGGCTCGGTCGTCACGCCGCGCGACACCGACCAAGACGGCACCATCGATCCCCTCGACGCCGATTCGCAGAGCGGCGGGCGCAGCGTCTTCATCGTCAACTCCGCCGACGACAGCGACGACGGCAGCTGCGACGACCTCGCCAACGAAGGCGACTGCACCTTGCGCGAGGCCATCGGCGCCGCCGTCGCCTCCAGCGACGTCGTCATCCGCTTCGACTTCGCGCAGCCGGTCTCGATCGCCTTGTCGAGCGTGCTCGCGCTCAGCGGCAACAACATCAGCATCACCGGCGACGTCGACGGCAACGGCGAACCGCTGGTGCGCCTCGTCGACGCGGTCGAAGGCAGCGGCGTTCTCAGCGCCATCGCCAACACCTCGCTGCGCATCGCGGGCATCGCCTTTGGGTCGACCAGCGACCAGCTGTTGATCGCCGGCACTGGTGACGCGGTCGTCGAGAACTGCACCTTCGAAGGTGGCGGCAACCACACCGGCCTGCGCATCAGCGACGCAGGCGGACGCGTCGACGGCCTGCTCTTGAAGAACCTGCGCTTCTCTGGCTTCACCGACCGCGCCGCCGCCGACGTCACCGCCGACGACATCGAGGTCGACGGCCTCGTCGTCGAAAGCAGCGGCTTCATCATCGAAGGCGAGACGCCGGCCATGACCCTGCGCGCCAGCCTGCGCGTCTTCGTCAGCAACGCGTTCTTCGTGAACAACATCTCGACCGGCCTGCGCATCGAGAGCCGCACCGGCCGCGACCTCTTCGTCTCGGTCAAAGACAGCAGCTTCGGCGTCGACGTCGACGGCGCCCTCGCCGGCAACGGCGGCACTGGCCTCAACGTCGCCGCGGGCGGCCGCGTCGCCGTCAGCGACACCGTCTTCGCCGGCAACGGCACGGGCGGCTTGCAATACCAGGGCAACGCCAGCTTGAACCGCTGCAGCTTCGACGCGCTGCTCGACGGCACCACGCTCGTGCCGCCGCGCGCGCCCGGCGAAGGCGAAGGCGAACCCGAAGACAACCCCATCAGCGGCAACGGCCTGATCTTGAACGACTGCACCGTGCTCGGCGGCCGCATCAACGCCAACGACATCACCGGCGTCGACAGCGACTTCGGCATCGACGCCGACGGCGTCGTCATCGGCTACGAGAGCAACGCCTTTGACGCGGGCAGCCGCTTGTCGCTGACGCGCTCGCGCGTCGCTGGCGCGCCCAATGTCGCCATCTTTGCGCGCTTCGGCGAGACCACGCTCAACGAGGTCACGATCAGCGACAGCAACACCGCGGTCTTCGTGGGAGCTGGCGAAGGGTCGCCGAGCCTCGACGTCGACGGCGTCACCGTTGACGGCTGTAACGTCGGCTTCGTCATTCAAGACATCGAGGCCGCAGAGAGCACGCTGCAGAACATCACCGTCAGAAGCTCGGGCCAGGCCTTCGACATCAGCTCGGCCGTCGACCTCGCCGACGTCAGCGTCGTCGACGGCACCGGCGGCAACATCTTTGCCGACGTCGTCTGCACCCGCTGCAGCGTGTCGGGCGAGGCAGTCGGCTTCGGATGGTCGGTGGCCGGCGCGACCTTCGTGATCAACGAGTCCTTCGTCGGCGCCAGCACCGGCGTCGTGGTCGAAGACGGCGGCAGCATCGTCGTCGACGGCGCCACCAACTTCGTGGGCGACGGCACCGGCACCGCCGTCAGCGTCAGCGACGGCAGCGTCGCCTTCGCCGGCACCGCCTGCGGCTACGACCGCGCCATCGTCGTCGTCAACGGCGCCGCCGACCTCATCAGCGTCGGCCAGGGCGTCGAGGGCGGCGCCTGCGACAACATCGTCGTCGTCGACATCAGCGGCCGCTCGCGGCTGCAGCTGCAGGGCGACAGCGTCGGCGCCTTTCGCCTGCACGACGGCGGCATCACGTTCAACACCGCCGAGAATCCGGCCACCATCGACGGTCCGCTGTCGGTCGAGAGCGCGTTCATCGAAGGCGACCCGCTCGAGCTGACGGCCGCCGGCATCAGCTGCGTCGATTCGTTGGTGAACCTGCCCGGCGCCGTTCTGACCTCGAGCGACGCCGCCGAAGATGGCGTCGTCATCAAGAACAGCTCGGGTCTGGTGCCGACCATCCGCGTCGAGCGCCCGCTCGGCCGCTGCTACGTCTTCGACAACTTCACCGCCGGTCAGTTCGTCAAAGCCGACACCCGCAATGACGTTGGGTCGGCGCCGATCGCCGACGTTGGCGAGATCGCGACGCGCCGCGAAGCCCCCGGCACGATCGTCGTCGGCGCGGCCGCGCGCGTCAGCACCGTCATCGAAGTCGTCGCCGTCGACTGCGGCGGCGACGCCGTCGAGATCACGGGCATCGGCCAGACCCTCGCCGGCTCCATCGACGGCGGCGAGAACGGCGTCGTCGTCACCGTCGACAGCACCGTCGCCGCCAGCGTCAAGAACGTCCGCGGCGCCGCCGTCGTGGTCGCCGCCGCCGACATCGAGGTCGACGTCGTCGGTGACATCACCGACAGCGACACGGGCATCTTGTGCCTCGCTGGTCGCCTGAGCGCGCCCACGGTGATCAGCGGCAACCGCATCGGCGTCGACGTCCGCGGCGGCTGCCTCGCCGCCCTCGACAACATCGTGCTCGACGACAACGACATCGGCTGCCGCGTGCAAGACCTCGCCCCGACGGCCGTCGGCGAAGCGCCCGAGATCACGCTCGGCGTCGACGGTCCGGCCCTCGTGCAAAACAACGGCACGCCCGTCGTCATCAACGGCGGCTCGTTCGTGCTCGGCGACAACGCCTCGTTCGTCGGCAACACCGGCCTCGCCATCGACCTCGGCGGCGACGGACGATCGCCAAACCGCGGCCGCGAGACCGACGCCCCGATCATCACGCGCATCACCACCGACAGCGTCACCTCCGTCGTCTCCGGCTTCGTCGGCGCGGGCGTCACCGTGCGCTTTTGGAGCGCTGATGTGACGACGTCAGAGCCGCAGCCCGCCGCGTTCTTGCTCGCCCGCACAGAGGGCAGCGCCTTCGACCTCGACGCCACCGTCGGCGACTACAGCGACGCCGTCTTCGGCAACGTCACCGGGCAGAACCGCTTCAGCTTCCGCATCCCGACCTCGCTGGTCGGCGGCTTGTTGATCGGCATCGGTGCCGGCGACTTCGGCTCGACCGAACCCGGCAACGCGTTTGGCCTCGACCCGTGCATTCCGAGCCGCACGTCGCCGACGTGCGACCGCGATCAAGACGGCCTCACCAACGAAGAAGAGCGGGCCCTCGGCACCAACGAGCTGCTCGCCGACTCTGACGGCGATCACCTCTCTGACGCCGACGAAGGCGCGGGCGACGACGACGGCGACGGCATCATCAACGCCAACGACTCCAACACCGTCGACAACGACGGCGACGGACTCACCGGCGTCGCCGACGTCAACGACCGCGACCCGTGCTTCCCCGACAACGCCGTCGGCAGCTGCGACCGCGACCGCGACGGCCTCACCAACGACGAAGAAGCCAGTCTCGGCACCAGCGCCGACCGCGCCGACTCCGACGAAGACGGCATCAGCGACGGCGCTGAAGCCCGCTTCGACACCGACGCCGACGGCATCAACAACGGCCTCGAATCCAACAACACCGACCTCGACAACGACGGCGAATTCGACGACGTCGACCCGATCGAATTGCCCGCCGAGTGTGTGGTCGCCGGACAAACCCTGCGCGAGACCGTCGTGCTCGACGAGGCCGCCGACGTCGTTGCCTTTGAAGAGCAAGGCATCGCTTGCATCATCGGCTACCTGATCATCGGCGACGACGTTGGGCCCGTGAACCTCACGCGCCTGCAGGTGGTCACCGGCCGCGTCATCGTGCGCGAATCGTTCGGCGCCACCGTGACGCTGTCGGCGCTGACGCGCGCCGGCTCGCTCGAGGTCGAAGAGAACGCGTTGTTGACGTCGCTGAGCGTGCCGGTGTTGACCTTGATCGACACCGACCTGCGCATCGTCAGCAACCCGGCGTTGGTGACCCTCGACATCCGCGCCCTGCGCAAGGTCGGCGGCAGCGTCATCATCACCAACAACGGCGCGCTCGTGACGCTCGCCCTGCCCAACCTCGAGAGCATCGGCGGCGACTTCACGGTCTCTGACAACGACGCGCTCGTGAACCTCGAGCTCAACGGTCTGATCCAGATCGACGGCGATCTGATCATCTCGAACAACGACGAGCTCGTGACCGTCGGACTGCCCACCCTCAGCGGCGTCGGCGGCAGCTTGATCATCGAAGACAACGCCTCGCTGCCCTCGCTCGACTTCCCTGAGCTCGACACCATCGGCGGCGACCTCGTGATCTCCGACAACGACTCGCTTGAGTCGGTGACGGCGCCGACGTTGGCCGAGGTCGGCGGCGATCTGCGCATCGAAGAGAACGACGGACTGTCGAACGTCGGCCTCGGCAGCCTGTCGAACGTCGGCGGCGACCTCATCATCGACCCCATCGTCGAAGGCGGCACCGTCGACGTCGGCGGCCTCGACGAAGTGGGCGGCGAAGTCCGCATCGACACCACCGCCACGGTGAACATCCCGCCTGGCTGGGTGTGCGACGACGGCGGCACCTGCGCCGAACCCTGCGGCGACGGCGTCGTCTCCGACGAAGAAGTCTGCGACGACGGCGACGGCGACGACGGCGACGGCTGCAGCGCCCGCTGCACCATCGAGCCCGGCTTCTTGTGCGCCGCCGGCGAGAACGGCACCTCGCTGTGCTTGCCCGTCGGCGCGCTCGTCAACGAAGACCCGCCCGTCGTCAAAGAGGGCTGCAACGCCGCCTCGACGACGACCTCGATGACGCTTGTGGCGTTGTTGCTGCTGCTGCGCCGCCGTCGCCGCTGAGCGCCGTCGTCGTCACGCAGCACGGCCTCCAAAGCGGCACGGATCGCGCAGCGATCTCGGACCAGCTTTGGAGGCCGTATGCATGTGACCCAGAAACAACTCGACAACGCGCACAGCGACACTGACCGCAGCATCACCGACGAGGTCGCCGCCTTCGAAGCCGAGGGCGCCGACGACGAATTCTCCGTCGTCTCCGGCGGCCGCGTCCGCTGCAGCGGCTGTGACCAGGTCCACCCCGCGAAGCGGATGACCCTGCTCGAGGTGCGCCGCCTCGAGGGCAAGAGCGATCCGTCAGAGATGTCGGCGGTCATCAAGCTGCGCTGCCAGCATTGCGGCTGCGAAGGCGCCCTCATCGTCAGCTACGGCGCCAGCGCCAGCGCCGAAGACCAGGACGTGCTGCTGGCCCTTCAACCCGAAGCGCAACCCGGGTTGTGAATCAAATTCTGGTATTGCTGCGCGCATGCCGTTGACCCTCGAAGTCACGATCCCCGCCCACGTCGAGACGCGCACGATCAAGAACGGCGAAAGAGACGTCGCCCTCGACCACAGCGTCGACGCCGTCACCTTCGTCGACGACGACAACGTCTTCTGCGGCAGCGACGACCACACGCTGTCGCTGTGGAACGTCGCGACCAACACGCGCCGCCACGTGTTCATCGCGAAGACCCACGGCGCCGAATGCGTCGCCGTTGACGTCGACGGCATCCACGCCGTCTCCGGCCACGGCTCATGGGGCGGCGTCTGCTTGTGGAACCTCGAGACCGGCGCCCTCGTCCACCAGCTCGACGAGACCTTGATGTACGTCTCGGCCGTCGGCTTCTTTCAGCCGCGCGTCGGCGACAGAGAGGTCATCGCCCACGTCGGCGGTGGACTCTTCCGGTGGAGCATCGTGACCGGCGCCGCCGTCAAAGCCCCCGACCACGGCGGCAAGAAGCACCCCACGGCGTTTACGTCGACGTCGGTGCTGCGGGCGTTGCCGAAGTCGACGACGCTGTCGGCGCTGCCGGGCGAAAAGAAGCTCCGCGACTTCGACGCCGTCGCCCGCGCCCAATGCGCCGCGTTTTCGCGCGACGGCAAATTCGCCGGCGTCGGCGGCGACAACGGCGCCGTCCGCGTCGTCGACGTCGAAGCCGGCGCCGTCGTCTTTGCCAACGAAGGCGCTGGCGAATTCAAAGACACCATCAAAGCCATCGCCCTCGACGGATCCCGCGTCGCCGTCGGCACCCAGGGCGGCGCCGTCATCGCGGCCCGCTTCGCTGGTGACGGCCTTGGCCGCGACGTCACCGCCGTCGACAAGATGTCGATCCGCTCGCTGGCGTTCTCACCGTCGGGCAAGCGCCTCGCCGTCGGCTGCTACGACGGCACCGTCCGCGTCTTCCGCGTCTGACGGGCACAGCTCGCGCCGCAGAGCCCCCAGTACCCCCGCGCAGCGCTTCTCGACGACAAACAGAAGGCGATCGAGCTGCGAGCATCATCGCCCCCTCGCCCAGGCTCGGACCAAAGTTTTGGGGTAGAAGTCGCGGTTCCATGATGCATTTCGTCGCGCCGATCAAACAGCATCGTCGTCGGCAATCAACTGCTGCTTGTTCGCTCGAGTTGCGATTCTGCACCCCAAAACTTTGGGGTCCGAGCCTGGGCGAGGGGGGCTATTGGCGATGATGCTCGCCAACGATCTTCCGAGATGTGACGGATCCTGAGCGCGAAGCGGGGGTGCTGGGGGCTGCGGCGCGCGCAACGCAGGGCCGTCACGAAGACATCGTCGACGTCATGAGGTGAACGCCGAAAAAGAAGATGGCCGGACGTTCGCCTGGCCATCGTCGTTGCAGAGGCAGGTGTGCCGCTCAGCCGTGGGCGGCGCGGCCGGCGGCCATCGACGCCGCTTCCCAGATGGCCTCGTAGAGGGTCGGGTGGGCATGCACGGTGCGGGCGAGCTCTTCGATGGGCATCTCGGCCGAGATGGCGAGGGCGGGCTCGGCCAGCAGGTCTGTCGCCTGCGGTCCGACGATGTGGACGCCGAGGATCTCGCCGTACTTCGGGTCGGTGATGAACTTCACGAAGCCCTTCTTCTTCAGAAGGATCGCGGCTTTGGCGTTCTTGGCGAAGTCGAACTTCGTGACTTTCACCTCGAGACCGCGCTTCTTGCACTCTTCTTCGGTGAGGCCCGACCAGGCCATCGGCGGCTCTGAGTACACGCAGCTCGGGGTGTGGTCGTAGTTGAGCGCGGCCGGCTTCGTCGTCGTCTTGCCCTGCAAAAAGGCGATGTGCTCGACGGCGATCATGCCTTCGGCCGAGGCGACGTGGGCGAGCCACGGCGTGTTGATGCAGTCTCCGATGGCGTAGAGGCCCGGCTCAGCGGACTGCATCATGCCGTCGACGCCGATGAAGCCGGCCTTGTCGAGCACCGCTTTGGTCGACTCGAGGCCGATGTTCTGCGTGAGCGGCGGACGACCGACTGCGACGAGGATGTACTCCGTCGTCAGCGTCGCCGCTGTACCGTCTTTGTTCTGGTAGCTCGTGTAAACCTCGTTGCCTTTGCGCTCGATCGACGTGACCTTCACTTCGGTCTTGATGTCGGCGCCCTGCTTCGACAGCTCGTCGGCCAAGAGCTTCGAGCTGTCGGCGTCGGCGGGGGCGACGATGCGCGGCAGCATCTCGAGAACGGTGACCTTGGAGCCGAGGCGCTGAAAGAGCGACGCGAACTCGATGCCGATGACGCCACCACCCAGAATGGCCAGCGAACCCGGAATCTTTGCAATGTCGAGAATGTGGTCTGACGACATGATTCGTTCACCATCAAACTTGGCGAACGGCAGCTCGCGCGGCTTCGAGCCGGTCGCGATGATCACGTTCTGCGTCTCGAGGGTGGTCTCTTTGCCGTCGTCACCCTTGACGATCACGCGGCGCTTGCCGCCGCTGAAGTCGACGCGGCCGAAGCCGCTGACGACGTCGATCTTGCGGGTCTTCATGAGGTGGGCGACCCCGCCGGCGTTGCTCGTCACGACCTGACGCTTGTGTCCCATGACCTTGTCCCAATCGACCTTCACGCCTTCGACCATGACGCCGATGCGCGACGCCTCTTTGATCTCGCCGACGACGTCGGCGGCGTGCAGCAGCGCCTTGGTCGGGATGCAGCCGCGGTGCAGGCAGGTGCCGCCAAGCAGCTTGTCTTTCTCGACGACCGCGGCCTTCAAACCGAGAGCGCCGGCGCGGGCAGCGGCGATGTAGCCGCCGGGTCCTGAGCCGATGACGACGACGTCGTAGGTAGCGGTCATGGGAGTCTCCTGTTGCGGTCGCTGCGACCGAAGTGCCCGATGAAGTGCGCCCCTCGTTAGACAGGGTGCTTCGTCGACGTCAAGCTGGGATGCGCAGCCGTCGTCGTCGTTGCTGATGCGTCACTGACGCCGACATCAGGGCCTCTGGCTTGTGGCTTGTCGTCGTCGTCGCTAACGCAACCCCATGGCATCGCGATTCATCGAGGCACTCGCTGCCGGACCGCTGGTCTTCGACGGCGCCATGGGCACGCAGCTCTACGAGCGGGGCGGCGCGCCGAACCGCAGCTTCGACGAGATGAGCGTCTCGTCGCCGGCGTTGGTCGAGGCGGTGCACCGCGACTACCTCGCCGCCGGTGTCGACGTGCTGCAGACGAATTCGTACGGCGCCAACCGCTTCGCCTTGCAGACCCACGGCTACGCCGACCGCGTCAAAGAGATCTGCGCCGCCGCCGCCGCCTGCGCCCGCGCGGCCGTCGACCGCCACCACCGCGCCATCGACAGCGACGACAAAAAGGCCTTTGTCGCCGGCGCCATTGGTCCGACGGGCCTCTTGCCCAAAGACCTGATGCGCGGGCGCACGCGCCGACAAATCTTCGACGCCTACCGCGAGCAAGCCACCGCCCTCGTCGACGGCGGCGTCGACTGCCTGTTGTTCGAGACCTTCGGCTTCTTGGGCGAGCTCGAGATCGCCGTCGAGTCCGTCTACGGCCTCGACGTGCCGATCATCGCGCA
>JANNAY010001211.1:0-2939 GCA_031384945.1 Deltaproteobacteria bacterium | reverse complement strand
GGTGCACGGCCATCTGGTCGGCGCGGCCTACATAGGGAATGACGTACGCCTTGGTGGTCTTCACCATGTACAAGGCCTGGGCACCGACGGCGTATTCGACGTTGCCGTTGTGGTCATAGGTGAAGCTGGCGAGCAAGCCGTTGCCGCCGTCGACTTTGAAGCCACGCTTCGACACCAGCTGGTAGTGGGGCTTCTTGGCGAAGGCGTCGATCTGGTTGAGCAGCACCAGCTCGACGGTGGCCGAGGTGGGCACATCGACGACGTTGATGGTGAGGATGCTCTGCACGCCGCGCGTGCCGACGCAGCTGACCTTGCGCGCGGCGGCCTGGCAGTCGAAGCCGCCGGGCACGACGACGGCGAAGAAGCCCGCCGGGTCGATGAAGGGCTTCTGCGTTCGCCCGACCAGGCCTTCCAGCACGTCGTCTTGGGCGGCGGCCCCAAAGGCGGAGAGGAGCGAGATGGCGACGACGACGGCGGAGCGCATGCGGGCACCATATCGCGCTCCATCGACTCGCGCCGCGCCGGGATTCTGGTGGATGCTGCCGCCATGCCGAACTTGAACCTCACCGAGAAAACCGATCTGTCGTCGTTTCGGCGCATCGCCATCGGCACGTGGCAGACGACGAAAGACCCGGCCGTCTACGGTCAGATCGCGCTGCGCTGCGACAAGATGTTCACGTACATCGAGGCGTTGAAGCAGCGCACAGGCAAGCGCATCACGCTCTCTCACATCATGGCGAAAGCCGTCGGCATCGTGCTGAGCGAGATGCCTGATGCCAACGCAGTCTTGCGCTTCAACAAGATCTATTTGCGCCAAGACATCGGCGTTTTTTTTCAGGTCGCCCTCGAAGACCCCGCCACCGGCGAGATCGACCTCTCGGGCGCCACCGTCTTTGACACACACAAGAAATCGGTGGTCGAGATCGTCGACGACTTCGACGACAAGGTCGGCGCCGTGCGCGCCTTGAAAGACAAGTCGCTCGAGAAGACGCGCTCGACCTTCAAAGCGGTGCCGGCGTTTATGCTCAATTTCATTCTCGACACAATGTCGCTATTCATGTATACGTTGAACCTCGACATGCGCTGGGCTGGATTGCCCCGTGATCCATTTGGTTCGGTGATGATCACCAACATCGGCACTCTCGGGCTCGAAGAGGCGTATGTGCCGCTCGTGCCGTACTCGAAGGTGCCGCTCTTGTTGGCGCTCGGCGCCGTCAAAGAAGAGCCCGTCGTCGAGAACGGCAAGATCGAGATCGCCAGGATCTTGCGCGTCTGCGCCACCTTCGACCACCGCGTCCTCGACGGCATGCACGCCGCGAAGATGGTGAAGACCTTGCGGCGCATCTTCGCCGACCCCGAACGCGAGCTCGGCGCGCTGCCGAATTCGTCGACGTCGCCGCAGCTCGAGACGTCGACGCCGGGGGCGGTGGCGGCGTGAGCACGCGGTCTTCTTCACCCTCGCCGCTCTTGTCTCTGTTCTCGCGCCCCGTCGCGCTGTCGTCGTTGTTGATCGGCGTCCTCGCCAGCTGTGCGGGCGGCCCGACGGTGGCGCCCACCCCCGACGGACCGCTCACCGGCTGTGCGCTGATGGCCGGCCCGACGGCGCTGTGCGACGGCGGCAAGGTGCTGCTCGACGTCGCCAAGGCCGACGGACCGCCGGCCGAACGCATCGCCACCATCGTGCGCGCGACGCCGGGCGACGACAGCTTCTTTCTCGAAGACGGCGCATCGACGACGTCAACCGACGGCGCTGTGACGCGTGTCGACACCGTGCACCCCACAGCGGTGCCCACCGTCGTCGTCGGCACCGTCACCTTCATGGCCGCCAAAGACGGCAGCGTCGTCGTCAGCTGCGCCAGCTTCGGCGACGGCGACGCCCGCTGCGCCGCGCGGTCGGCGGCGTTGTTGACGACGACGGTGCCGGCAGAGGCGTCGCTGCAGCACAAGCCGGCGGTGACGTTGCCCGCCGTCGATGGCTGCCACGACACCGACGCGCCCTACGCGGTGCAGCGCCTCTGCACCGGCGGCGAGAAGCTCAGCGTCGTCGGCATCACAGGCAAGTTCGGTCCCGCGTCGTCGTGGTGGCTCTTTCACCGCGTGGTGCTGTCGCAGGCGACGACGGTGCGGGCGCTGACGACGTGCCCCGTGCTGGGCGAACTCGGACCATGTGCGGCCGTCATGACCGCCGACCGGCCGGCGTTGTTTGGCCTCACCGTCGAGCGCGACGAGCTGCGCATCACGGGGTGCTTCTACCCGGCGGGCGCCACGCAAATTCCCGCAGGCTGCGCGCCCGGTTTCGCGCCGCTGCCGCAGCCCGACACGCGGCGGTTGCTCACGAAGTACGACGTCACCCTCAACGCCTGCGCGCTGACGCAGCCCGCCGACGACGGCTTCAACCGCAGCGTCGTCTGCGAATCCGGCGACACCATCGCCCAGGTCGACAGCGCGGCCCTCGCCGGCGTCGTCACAGGCAAGCTCGCCGGCGCCGGCGCCGCGGCGGCGAAGTCGGTGCCGTGCGTGGTGCGCGGCCGCGCGTCGACGTGCAGCAAGATCGAGAACGGCGGGCGCAGCGTCTGGCGCGCCGACGTCGACGACGCCCACGTCGCGGCCTTTGTCTGCGGCAGCGCCGAAGCCAAGCCGGCTCAGATCTGCGCGGGCTTCATCGACCCGGCGCCGTGATCGTCAAGCGGGCAAGCGCGGCGCCACTCGGAAACACATCTTGACCCGCGGAGAAGACAGCCCCGAATTTCGGGGAGGGGACGTCGTGCCGCGCAGCGCGCAGGCTCTTCTTTTGTTGCTCGGGATGTCGTCTTTGTCGTTGATGCAGCAGAAGCTCGGCGGCGGGTGGAACTTCGGATCTGAGAGTCTCAGCGTCCAATGAAACATCTCGCAAGTCACAAAAAAGAGCCTGCGCGCAGCGCGGCACGACGTCCCCTCCC
>JANNAY010001197.1:0-4912 GCA_031384945.1 Deltaproteobacteria bacterium | reverse complement strand
TGCTTGAACGCGCGCGACGCCATGCTGGGCGGTGGCCGCCTGACCCTCGACGCCGACGAGGTCGACGTCGACCTCGCCTTTGTCGCCGCGCACCCTGGCGCACGCGCTGGTCGTTGTGTGTGCATCAGCGTGAGCGACACCGGCGCGGGCATGAGCCCCGACGTGCTCGAGCGCATCTTCGATCCGTTCTTCACGACGAAGAGCGACGGGCGCGGCACCGGCCTCGGCCTCGCGGTCTGTCGCGGCATCACCGAGCAACACGGCGGCTTCATCCACGCCGAGAGCGAGGTCGACGTCGGCAGCACCTTCCAAGTCTACCTGCCGGTTGGCACCGAGGCTCCCGTTCCCCCGGCGACGAAAAAAGACACGGCCGCGCCGCGCGGCTCCGAGCGTGTGCTCGTCGCCGACGACGAGCCGCACGTTCGCCGCGTCATCGAGCGCGTGCTGCGCGGCGCGGGTTACGACGTCGTCGCTGTCGCCGATGGCCGCGCCGCCGTCGACGCCGCTGCCAGCGCATCCTTCGACCTCATCATTCTCGACGCCGTGATGCCCAACCTTGGGGGCCGCGCGGCGTTCGAGCAGCTTCGCGCGCGCGCCCCGGCGACGCCGGTGCTGTTTGCGAGCGGCTACGGCGCCGAAGAGCTCACCGCGCGGTTTCTCTCCGATACCGAGGTGCCCGTGCTGTCGAAGCCCTTCGATCTCGACACCCTCTTGCGCACGGTGCGCACGGTGCTCGACGCGAAGCCCCGCTGACGAGCCGGCCAGCGCTCTGGTCGGCGGAGTCCGCTCAGCACCGGCAGCAACAAAGAAGCTGTCTTTTCTGAGCATGTTCTTTGACATCGAATGCCTGAGGAATGCTGAGAAAAAGCGTTCACGGGAATCGCGCGCGGCGTCGGCCTTGGTCGTCGTTGGCGAGGTTGGGTCAACAGCAGGTAGGGCCCCGCCCGAAGCGCTGGTCGTCGACCCATCGACGGGATAGTCACCCGGTGAATGAGTCTGTCACGCAAGCTCCTGTGGTTTCTGACGGTGAGCTTGCTCGCGCTGGTCATCTTCCGCGTCGTCGATGCGACGCTCTACTCGATGCTGCCGGCGCCAGTTTCCGTGCTCGCCGATCTCCGCGTGACGTCGTTCCTCGTGGTCCTCACGCTGTGCCTCGCAGCGCCGAGCGCGCGCGCGTTCCTCTCACGACCGACCCAGGGCCCCAGCCGTCGCATCATCGCGCTGTGCATTCTCGTTCTCAGTCTGTCTTTTGCCGTCCCAGCCCTCACCGGCGTCGGGTTCGTGTCACTCCCACGATGGCAGGATCGGATCGCGTTTCACTTCATCGGCGTCGTCAACGAAGAGCTGTTGTGCCGCGCGATTGTTCTGGGCGCCGCGCTTGCGGTGCTGCCCCACGCTTCTTCAACGCTTCGCCAGCCCGCGGTGGTCGCGACGACGATCGTGTTCTCGCTGATGCACATTCAGTATCATGATTTTACACTGAACTCGGCGCTCTTTGCCCAACTGCTTTGGACGATTCCCATCGGACTCGCCTTGACGGCGCTCGCCTTCGAGACACGCAGCGTTTGGCCATCGGTCGGCATTCACGTCGGCAACAATTTGCTCGTCGGCCTCGCTGAGTGGATGACCAGCTGAGAAGCACGAGCAGCGCGCGGTCATCCGCGCGAAGTCGCGGCCACGACCTACAATCGCGGCAGGTGCGACTTCACCTCGCCGCCTTCGACCTCTGGAAAGCGGCTTCGGACCGCATCGGCGAGCAGTCGATCGAAGTGGTCGCGGCTCGCGGTCACGACGGCGCCACCGCCGACAATCTTGTTCGCAGTTGCGATCGCGAGCGCGACCATGCGCGATCGCAGAAGCACCACCTGAAACTGTCGGCCCCTGGTCTCAGCCTGCCAGTTCATCATCCGCAGCCGAAAGCTGTTCGTGAAGCCAGTCAGCGCGATCGTGTCGAAGAACATGGTGATGCCGCCACCAGCAAGCTCAGGGTTCGCTGCCGAGTGGACGAAGTCGAACACCTCGTCGTCAACACGGCCCTCGAGCGTCAGGTGGATGAGCCCAGGGGCCAAATGACGAGCGCGTGCCCTCGCGGTCGCAGACTCGAAGTTGTCCTCCGCCGTGCCGATGCGCATTTCGCATTCTACCCCCGAAGGGACGAAAGCCGCGCTGCAGGGCGGCGTCATCCAGCTCGTGGTGCCCCTGCCGCCGTGACGTGACCGTCGGCGACGTCAGCGACCTCGACGTCGACGGCCCAGCAGCAACATCAGCACCGCCGCGACCGGGGCGCCGCCCGCGGCCGCGCAGCTGCGAGGGATTTCGACGAGCTCGACGTCAGCGTCGCCGTCGGCTCTGCCTCTGCCTCTGCCGCCGCGGCCTGCGTCACCGTCGCCTTCGCCTTCGCCTTCGCTCTGTGCGCCTTCGCCTTCGCCTTCGTCTTCGCCTTCGCTCTGTGCGCCTTCGCCTTCGCCTTCTGCACCGTCGTCGGGCGCGTCGGGCACGTCGGGCACGACGCAGGCGACGGCGCTCTCGCAGCGGTTGTCGGCGTCGTCGTCGCAGTCGAAGCGGCCGGCGGGGCAGCCGTCGCAGAAGAACACCGCGTCGACGCGCGCGCCCACGCGCTGCTCGAACGACGAGTAGGCGAACACCGTGACCTCGGCGGGACCGTCGAACGAGGCAGTCCAGCGCGCGCCGCCCTTGCCCTCGCTCTCGGAGATGGAGCGGCCGTCGGCGTCGACGCTGACCGAGCCGCCGATGGCGTCGACGTCGGTGCTCAGCAGGTGCACGGCGAGCGGTCCGTCGCCGCCCGAGACGTCGAACGAGACCTCGTCGGTGGTGACGCCGAAGCAGGGGCGGCTCGCGCACGTGGCCTCGGTCTCGACCGAGATCGGACGCGAGAAGCCGGCGTAGACGAAGCGACGTTCGATGGTCGTCTCGCTGACGCCGTCGTCGACGTAGTGCATCACTTCGTAGCCGCCGCAGACGTCGGCGACGAACGAGACGCGGTCGGCGTCGAAGGCGTCGAGGGCGGCCTGCGAGCCCGGCGGTGGGTTCAACTGCCAGTGGTGGTGCAGCCCCGTCGCCGCGGTGTCGGGGTCGACGACGCGGGCGCGCAGGTCGACGGTGCTGCCGACGTTGACGAGCCACGAGCGCTCTTCGAGCCACGGCGCGTCGATGCGCGAACGCGGCGGCGCGGGCGCGCCCTGCAAGTAGGCCAGCGCGCGGTCAGCGCGCACGTAGCTGCCGGCGAAGGTGCCGCCGGCGTCTCTGCGGCTGGCGTCGCTCGAGGCGATCAACAGCGCCCTGGCGCGGGGCGCGTCGAGGGCCGGATCGACCTCGAGCATCATCGCCACCACCGCGGCCACGATGGGCGCGGCGAACGAGGTGCCCTCTGAGGTCGAATAGCTGCCGGTCGAGCGCACGCCGCCGCTCCAGATGTTCGACGTCGACCACAGCGCGCCGCCACCGGGGGCTGCGACGTCGACGGCGAGGGGTCCGTGGTTCGAAAACACATGCAAGAAGTCGCCGCGCGACATCGCGCCGACGGTGATGATGGCGTCGTTGTCGAGCTCGCCGGGGTAGTCGTCGTCGCCGGGGGCGTCGAGGTCGCGGTTCTCATTGCCAGCGGCGAGCACGAGGATCGCGCCGTGGTCGCGGGCGTAGCGAAAGGCGTCGTCGTCGATGGCGACGTACTGCTGCAGCGTTCCCCAGCTGTGGTTCTGCACGCGCACGCCGCGATCGACGGCGTAGAGGATGGCCTCAGACGCCGCCGCCACGCCGGCGCCTTCGCCGAGGGCGCGCAGCGGCAACAGGCGCGCGTCGGGCGCCGTGCCGGCGATGCCCTGGTCGTTGTTGGTCTGCGCGGCGATCAAGCCCGCCACAAAGGTGCCGTGCGCGAGCGTCGAGCCCGCCTTGCGATCGAACTCGCCCACCGGGTCGTCGGGGTCGTTGTCGTCGTCGACGAAGTCCCAGCCGATCAGGTCGTCGACGTAGCCGTTGTCGTCGTTGTCGACGCCGTCGAGGCCGTCAGCGGCGTTCTCGTCGATCTGCGTGGAGAGGTCTTCGTGCCCGTGCCGCACGCCGGTGTCGATGACAGCGACGACGACGCCCGCCCCCGTCGCCGTCGGCCACGCCTCGGGCGCGTTCACGTCGTTGTCGGCCGGCCAGTTGCCCTGCCCGACGTTCTCCAACGCCCACTGCAGCTGCCACAGCGTGTCGCTGGTCGCGTAGACCACGGGGACCCAGTTCGGCTCGGCCACGCGCACGCGCGCGTCGCTCATCAGCTTCTGCGCCGCCGCCTGCGCCTGCGCCACCCGCGCCGACTTCGACGACAGCTGCGTTTCAGTGCATGGTGATGTCGCGAGATACCAATCGATTTGTCGCAGGTGACGTCGCACCACCAGCCCGTGGTCGGCCAACACCGCGGCCGCGTCTTTGGGGTTCTTCGGGCGAAACAACACCTCACAGGCGACGGCGTCGAGCGGTGGTGCGACCGCGGTCAGCGTCAAGAGCAGCGGCAGCGAGAACATCGCTCAGCACCCGCCCGCGACCTGGCAGAACCCGCTGATGCAGCAGGCGCCCGGTACACACTGGTCTGTGAACGCATTGCACTGTTCATTCACCTGCAGCGCGCAGGCGCCGTCGACGCAGGCTTCGCCGCCGGCGCAGCTGACGCCGCAGTCGCCGCAGTTGTCTTCGTCGGTGTCGAGGTCGACGCAGCTGCCGAAGCAGAGGTCGCCGTCGCAGGTGGGGGCTGTGGCGGCCACGATCTCGATGACCCACGCGGTCTCGCCGTCGAACGACAGCACGCGGATCGACAGCACGCCGGCGGCGTCGACGTCGACGGTGACGGCCTCGTCACACTCCTGGGTCTCGCTCGAGGCGTCGCCGACGAACAGGTCGAGATCGGCGATGT